>VGJF01000101.1 GCA_016867585.1 Candidatus Aminicenantota bacterium
ATATCGCCCGAGAAGACAACCCGCTTCGGCCCGTCGTCTTCCCGGACCTCGAGATCGATCATCGCCGAGCCGAGGATATGGCCGGCGTCGCGGAAATGGGCGACGACGCCCCGGCTCAACCGGACGGGGGCGTCATAGGTGACGGTTTCGAAGAGCGGCAAGGAGGCTTTCGCGTCGTCGACGGTGTAGAGAGGGATTTCCGGATGAGGCCCCCGCCGGCCCTCCTTCCGGTGCCGCTTCCGCTTGAACTCGGCGTCTTCCTCCTGGATGTGGGCCGAATCGAGGAGGATGATCCGGGCCAGGTCGGCCGTCGCCTCCGTGGCCAGGATGGGCCCGGAGAATCCCTGGGCGACGAGCCGGGGAATGCGGCCGCAGTGGTCGAGATGGGCATGGGTCAAGAGGAGAGCGTCGACTTCCGCCGGGGCGAAGGCGAAGGGCTCCCAGTTCCGGTCGAGAACAGGCCGCTCTTGGAAAAGCCCGCAGTCGACGAAGATGCGGAGCCCGGGCGTCTCCAAGCCGTAGGAGGAGCCGGTGACCTGACGTATGCCGCCGAAAAAGCGGATTTTCATGTCCCTAGAGAGGGCAGGAGGAGTTCCGGCCTTGGAGATAGCTTTCCCAGGTCCGCCGCCGCGGGAAATACATGAACATCAAGACAAGGGACACGAAGGCGAGGACATAGAAATCCCTGTTGAATCCGCCGAGAAAAAAGAGAGCCAGGCCGAGGACGGCCGGAACTTCGGCCAGCCCGAGGACGGTCAAGTTGGCCAGGACGAGCCGGCTGAGGGCGGAGGGGGCGTCCTCCGAGCGCCTTTTCCGGAGGAGGGAGCCGTGAACGACGCGGAGGAGGATGACCGAGGCCGCCGCGGCGACGTAAAGCGCATATCGCAGCGCCGTCCGGTGTCCGGCCCCGCCGAATCCCGTGAACGGCCGGAAATTCGACCGGACGAATTCGACGATGAGAATGGCCGCGGCCGGAAACGTCATCATGGCCGCGCCGATCGTCTTCGCCGTCTTGTGGGCTTGTCGGAATGTCGTCATCGCCTTTTTTCCCTCAATTCGACTTTCCAGACCGTCCGCCGGCCGAGAAGAGCCGTGATTTTATCATAAAGCTCCCGCGGCCAGGAACGGGCCCGGGCGTTGAGCATGAAGGCGTTGATCGTCGCCACGTCCTCGAAGCGGCCGGCCTCCCGGACGAGTTTTCGGAGGCGTTCCCACCGCCCGGGGTCGTCCTTTTTCAGGGGAACGCCGAATTCTTCGCGGGACGTGACCCACAACTCGTGGCCCGGGCCGTCGATGCGGCCGACCTTCTCCCGGCGGGCGAAATCCAGGACCGCTTCCTCGACCCGTTTTTGTTCGGCCTCGAGCTCGGCGATTTCGTCCCGGCGCGTCTTTTTGGCGGCCTCGAGCTCGGCATAGCGGGCGACGAGCCTCACCCCGGGATTGCCGAGATAGGCGTTGACCTCCGCGTTTTCCATGGCCAGGGGATGCCTCCAGAGAGGACAGATGTCCTGATAGGCGCACCAATCGCACAGGGCGCTTTTGCGCGGAGGAAAGTCCCCCTCGGCCTTGGCCGCTTCTATGGCCCGGGCCTCGCCGGCGACGTCCTTGGCCAAAGCCGCGAGGTCGGCCGGCGTTCGCCGCGACCGGACCTCCTTGTCGAAAAGCAGGAAATGCCAGACGAGGCGGGCGTTCGCGTATTCCGGGTCCCGGCCGGTCAAGGCGTGCTGGTAGAGGGCGAGCTGGCGGTCCGCGTCCGCCTCGGCCTGGGTCATCAGGCTCCCCGAGGTCTTGTAGTCGTGGATTTCGAAGAGGTTCTCCTTGGGATTCCAGTCGATGCGGTCGACGACTCCGACGAACGGGAACTCGTCCTCTCCGTCGCGGACCGTGAAAGAGATCTTCTCCTCGAGGGCCACGACCTTGGCCTGGTCGAAGGGACGGTATCGATCATGGAATTCCTCGAGGCCGCCGCGGCCCCGGCGAAGATAATCTTCGGCCGAGAAATCCCGCCGGACGATCCTGACCGCCGCATGCCAATTTTTCCGCCATCCCTCTTCATATTTCTCGACCAGCCAGTCCTTGGACCGGACCAGGCCGTTTTTGACCTGCCGGTAGAGCTCCTCGAGGGCTTCGTGGACGCGGCTGCCCATGAACGCTTCGACGGACTCGGTCTCGGTTTCGACCCGGTCGACGTAGGCGTACCGGAATTGGAGCCGGCAGGAGGCGAACGTCCCCAGGCTGGTGATCGAAAAAGGCCGGTTAATCGACATAGAGGAGGAATCCTTTGAGGTAGTCCCCTTCGGGATGGAAGACGTTGACCGGATGGTCCGGCGATTGGCGATGTCTGTGGAGGATCCGGACCCGGCGCCCGGCCTCGGCCGCTCCTTGGTAGATGACCTGCCGGAAGAGCCCCTCCTCGACGAAATAGGAGCAGGAGAAGGTCAGGACGAGGGCCCCCGGCGGGGCCCCGCGGAAGACGAGGCGATGGAGGTCCTTGTATCCCCGGCAGGCGCCGACGACCTCGCTCTTCCGTTTGGCGAAGGCCGGCGGGTCGAGAACGAAGAAATCGTAGGCCGCGAGGTCGCGGCCTCTGAGAAATTCAAAGGCGTCGGCGGCGAAGAACCCGAGGCCGGGGCCGTCGGACCCGTTGAGCCGGCAGTTCGTCCGGGCCAGGTCGAGGGCTTTCTCCGAGATGTCGACGCTGTCAACCGCGGCGGCGCCTCCGGCCAGGGCGGCCACGGTGAAGCCTCCGGTGTAGGAGAAGACATTCAGGACGCGCCGTCCCGCCGCCCGGGACCGGACGAGCGACCGGTTCTCCCTCTGGTCGAGGTAGAACCCCGTTTTCTGGGAACGGACGAAGCCCACCCGGAAGCGGAGTCCGCTCTCGATGATGTCGACGGCCTCGACGTCGTCGCCCCGCAGGCATCCCTCGGTCGAAGCCAGCCCTTCCTCCTTGCGAGACGGGAGGTTGGACCTCTCCAGAATCGTTCGCGGCTCCAGGCCCTTTTCGAGGATCTCGACGAAGAAGGCCTTCAGCCGTTCGGCCCCCAAGGTCGAAACCTGAAGAACGAGAACGTCGGCATATCGGTCGACGACCAGCCCCGGGACGCCGTCGCCTTCCCCGTTGACGACCCGCCAGGCGTTCTCTCCCGGGTCGAAGAGCCGCCGGCGTAGCGCGATCGCCCGTTCCAGGGAGGCGCCCAGGGCTTCGAGCGGCGGCAGGCCGTCGAAATTCAGCATCCGTCCGACGATCGAGGACGCTTTGTTGAAATAGGCGTGGCCGAGAAGGGCGCCGTCCGCCGCCCGGACGGGAAGGACATCTCCGTCTTCGAAATTGGGCAGAGCGGCGACGGCCCCCGAAAAGATCCAGGGATGGCGCCGGCGGACGGATTTGTCCCGCCCGGGCTTGAGGACGACGGCCTCAGTCATCCCCTCAATCCCTGCCGCGGGGCCGTCCCGGGGGTCCCGGACGTTCCTTAAGCTTTTCGACAAGCGGGACATCGGCCGGGGCAAACTCGGACGGGTCGAGTTCCGACGGCCTCGACCAGCGGAAACGGTCATGGTCGGCCAGCCCGATCTCCCCCCCCCTGACCGTGGCTCGAAAGGCCAGGAGCCCGAAAGGATTTTCGGAGGAGCGAAAGGGAAAGAGGCCGAGCGATTCCCCGACCTCGATCGTCAATCCCATCTCCTCCTTGATCTCCCGGACGAGGGCGGCCTGGGGGGTTTCCCCCGCCTCGACTTTCCCCCCGGGGAATTCCCAGAGACCCCCGAAGCGGCCCCCCGGCTTGCGCCGGGCCACGAGAACCTTGGCCCCGTCTTCGATGACCGCGGCCGCGACCTTCCTCATGCTTTCAGCCCTCGCGACGATTTTAACAACAACCCTGCGCCGGCGCAACGCCGCTCTCATCCCCCCCGAGCTCCGTCGTTGTCGCCGGAGGGGGGTTTTGCTAGAATAGCGCCCGACATGAGAGTCGCTTTCCTCGCCTCCGAAGCCGGGCCCTACGCCAAGACCGGCGGATTGGCCGATGTCGCCGGCTCCCTGCCCAAGCATCTGGCCAAGGCCGGGGCCGAGGTCAAGGTCTTCATGCCCCTCTACCGGGAAGTTCGGTCGAAAGGCCTCCCTCTCCTCAGAGCCTCGGCCGACCTGAGCTTCGATTGGCACGACGGGCCGGCCGTTTTCTCGGTCTGGGAGGAGCCGACGGCCAAGGCGACGGTCTATTTCATCGAAAAGAACGATTATTTCGAACGGGACGGCTTGTACGGCCCTCCCTCCGGCGATTTTCCCGACAACGGGGAGCGCTTCGCTTTCTTTTCCCGGGCGGTCCTGGAATCCCTCAGGGTCCTGGATTTCTCTCCCGATGTCCTCCATCTCCATGATTGGCAGACCGCCCTCGTTCCGGCCTACTTGAAGTTCGTTTACGCCGAAGACCCGTTTTTCAGGAAGGCCAAGACGCTGTTCACGATCCACAACCTCGCCTACCAGGGGCTCTTCGATCGCGAAATCCTGGGCCGGATCGGGCTTCCGCCGCGGCTCTTTCATCCGGAGGCCCTGGAGTTTTACGGCCGGGTCAGTTTCCTCAAGGCCGGACTTCTCTACGCCTCGGCCTTGAGCACCGTCAGCCCGAAGTACAGCCGGGAGATCCAGACGCCCGAATTCGGCTGCGGGCTGGACGGGCTTCTCCGGATGCGAAGCGGTGTTCTGACCGGAATCCTCAACGGGGCCGATTATGCGGCTTGGAACCCGGCCGGCGACGCGGCCCTCGCCCGGACTTACTCGGCCGAAGACCTCGACGGAAAGGCCGCTTGCAAAAGCGCCCTTCTGTCCGCCTTCGGACTTCCCCCTCTGCCCAGGGATCTCCCCGTCTTCGGCCTCGTCTCCCGTCTGGCCCAGCAAAAGGGCCTCGACATCCTTCTCGAGGCCGCGGGAGGCCTTTTCGGGCTCGGACTCCGGCTCGTCCTCCTCGGGCAGGGCGAGGCGGGCATCGAGGACGGCTTGAAGGCCGCCGCCGCCCGTTACCCGTCGTTCTTCGGCCTCCGGATCGCCTTCGACGACGGCTTGGCCCGCCGGATCTTCGCCGGAAGCGACATGGTCCTCATCCCCTCCCGGTACGAGCCGTGCGGTCTGACCCAGATGTACGCCTTGAAGTACGGCGCCGTCCCTGTCGTCCGGGCGACAGGGGGGCTGGACGATACGATTCAGGAGTACGACCCCAAAACCGGCGCGGGGAACGGTTTGAAGTTCGCCGAGGCCGAGCCCTCGGCCATGATCAAATCCGTCCGCCGGGCGATCGCCCTTTATAGCCGAAAAACGGACTGGATGACCCTCGTCCGAAACGGGATGGCCTGCGATTTTTCCTGGGACAAGCCGGCCGCCGAATATCTCGCCCTTTACAGGGCCTTGGCCTAAAAAAGCCCGAATTTCAAGCCCAGGAGGAGCCCGAAACCGGTCAAGTCGATGCGGGCCGGCCGGACGTCGGCCACCAGGATTCCGAACGGTCTTTCGGCCTGGAAAGCGATTTGGCCGTAGGTCTTGCCGCCGAGGGACCAAGCGTAATACCACATCGCATCGCCCGAGCCCGCGTCCCGGTAATTCCAGAAGTCCCCTTCCCCGATTTCGGTCCAGTCGCCCTGGAAATCGGCCGGCCGAGCATACCGTCCGACGGCTTCGATGACGACGGCCGTCCGGGGGCCCAGAGCGAGCTCGATCCCGACCCCGCCTTGGACTCCGGCCGCGCCTCGGCGGCTTTTGAAGGTGTAGATGTCGGACCCGCTGAAAGCGCCGAGCTTGATATCCATCCGGTATTCGTAGTCCAAAAGAGCCAGGTAGAATCCCGGACCGGCGAAAAAGCCGAGGACGGCCCTTCGAGACAATGGCAGGCTGAGGCGAAGGTTCAACTCGACCGGGACGACGGTCAGGCGGGGGTCGAACCGTTCCCGGATCCCGATATCGCCGAACCCGTACGAGACCTCTCCGGCCTTGGCGTGCCGGAGATAGCCGAGGCCCAGGCCGACGGCCAAACGGCTGTTTAAAGCGTATATCAACTCCCCGCGAACCAACATTCCCAGGGTGGGCGGTTCCAGGGAACCTTCCATCTGCCCGTACTCGTCCTGCAGGTAAAGCCTCTGGCCTTCGAGGCCGCGGGCGAGGTCGCCGAGACCGGCATAACCGGCGCCTCCGGAGACCTTCAGGGTGAATCGCGGCCGGTCCGGCGGCGGGTCGGCCAGGACTCGGCCGGCGGCCAAGACCGACAGTCCGGTCAAGACCATGGCCCTAAGGAGCGCGCGCTTAGCGTCAGTTCTCATGAAAACCCTCGCCGAATTTGAATTTCACCCCGAGGTGAAGCTGAAGGAAAGAGGGATTGAGGCGGAGGTCGGACAGCGTCCCGGACTTGCGGATGAATTCGACGTCCGAGGCGTCGAAGGGGACGGCCTTCAGGAGGGGATAGGTTTGGCTGAAGAAAAGGCCGTCATAGGTCCCGAGGACGAAGTCCCAGGAGAGCGTCTTGGCCGGACAAAAATAAAACCGGCCTTCCAGAACGAGAGACCAGGCTTCGCCGAGCCGGACGTCGAGGCCGGCTCCCAGATTGAATCCGAGGGCCGTCCATGTCCGGTCTCTGAAGTCGAGGCCGACGCCGAGGGCGTCGACATACTGGACGTTCGAGGCGTCGATTTTCGTGAACCCGAAACCGAAGCCCGTTTCGGCCGAAAGGCTGTTGATGAAAACGGACGGTCCGGCCGAGAACGAGGTCTCCAGACTCCGGCCGGAGAACCGCCAGAGGAGATCGAGGCTGATGGGTATCGTCCGGAACCGGCCCTGCCCGTCCCAGCCGGCCGCCCGGGAAAAATTTCCGCCTCCCACCGCCGCCGACCAGCTCCAGGCGAAGTCGAAGTCGGAGACGGTCTCGAGATCGGCTCCGGCCCGGCAAAGGGAGGCTTGAATTCCGAAGCGCGGCCCGAAGAAATAGCTGATCGCCGCTCCCGCGGACAGCCGGCTGCGGCCGGACCGGACCTCGATCGACGTCCGTTCTTCGACCCGGCTCAGCCACTGATGGTTCCAGAGGTCGGCGTAAGAGGTCACGGCGCTGATTTTCACGGGCGCCAGGCCGCCGAAGAGGCTGAACTCGAATTTTTTGTAGACGTCCGGAAAGGGATAGACGGCCGCGGCCAGGGCGGTCGTCCAGACGAAAAGGAGGATGCCGGCCGCGGCGCGCTTCATGAGTCTATGATAGGCCGGCGGGCCGAATTGTCAACCTCCCGATGCCCGCGGCCCGCTGGGAGGATCGCGGCGGAGGGCGGGATCCTCAAGGCTCTCTCCCAGAACGGCCTCGGCCTCGAAGCGGCCTCCAGCCTCCATTTGGAGGCGCCAGACGGTCAACAGGCCGTATCCCTGGTGGATGATGTCGAAGCCCTCTTCGGATTGGGAAAGCGTTTCGAGCGGAAAAGTCCAAATCTCGGGTTTGGGCCGGACGATCAGTGACAGCCGCCCTCCGCAGAGAAAAATCCGTTCGCCGTCGATCCGCAATTCCCCAGGGATCTGGTAGAAATTCCATTCCTGGGCGAAGACGAGGGGCGCTTCCCCCGGCCCGTCGTTGACGACGGAGGTCGCGAAACGGACCCCCCGCTCTCCGGGAAGGACCGTTTTTTCCAGACTCAGGCCGACCTCCCTTTCGCCGGTCCGGACCCGGGCGCGACGCCCCAGACGGACGAGCGGCCCTTGGACCTCCGCTTCGTAGGCGGCTTCGGAGAAATCCCCAAAATCCTCGAAGTCACGGTCCCGGAAATTTGTCCAGGACGTCTCGGGGCCGAGAAAACGGTCGACCCAAGATCGGCGGCGGCTTGGGTCGCAGCGGAGATACCGCTCGAACTCCGGCGGCAATGTCTTCGACAATTCATGAATGCTCAGCCCCGCCTCCCCCGGCCCGGGCTTGGCCGAATGGTAGCTCTCGCGGCGGCGGGTCAGGACGTCGGTCAGGTTCCGGAACGAGCCGGCATGGTCGATTTCGACGAGGCTCCCTCCGGCCGACGGCTTCAAGAACAGGCCGAATTTCCCGTCCTGCCAGACGAGCTCGTCCGCCCCGTCCCAGTCGAGGTCTTCCTTTCTCCAGGCGGCTCCCGGTGCGAGGAACGCCTCGGCTCTCAAGAGATGGGCGTAAGCGGACTCCCGGAGATGGGGCAGGTAAAGCCCCCCGAAGACGCCGTGCCAGTAAGGGTCGTTGCCCTGGGCCTTGTAGAGATCGGGAAGGGCCTCGGGCGGACCGCCGGCCCTGATCCGGCGGGAGACCGAAAACATCCTGGCTCGGAGATGATCGCTTTCCGGGTATTTCAGGAAAAACTCCCGGAAAGAGCCGCCCCGGAGAAACCGGAGGTCTTCGGTCCGGACTCGTCTCTTGAGGGCTTCGAACCTTTCCGCGGCCTCGGGCTCCAGGGCCCAATCCATCATTTCCTCGTACGAGGCGGGGGGAAGATAGGCCCGCCCCGCGGCCGGACGGGAGTCGAGGGCTTCCGAGAACGTCAAGGTCGGGATCCTCTCGCGCTCGAGAAAGTCGAGGAACCGCTCCAGCCAGCCGTCCTCGTAGACGAGCCGCTTCGTCCCCGGCCACAAGCCGAACTTCTCGCCGTCATCCCCGAGGACGGCCAGGCCGTCCCGGGCCGCGATCTCGGCCAGGCGGCCGGCGGTCTCCTCGACCGTCCGGAACGGGATGAGATAGCGGAGGGCTTTATCGATCGGGAAAAGGGACAGGGAGAAGCCTTCCTCCTCGGTCAGATAGCGGGCATGAAGATCGGCCACGCCGGCGGCCCGGAAATGCGATTCGTCGACCAAGGTGTATTCCGCCCCGGCCGCGGCCAGGGTTTTGGCCAGCGAGGGCTCCCATACCCGTTCGGTCAGCCAGACGCCGCGCGGCCTGCTCCCGAAATGCTCGGCCAGGAAATCGCTCATCATCCGGAGCTGGCCTTGGCGGTCTTCCTCGGGGATGACGGTCAGGATCGGCTCGTAGAAGCCGCCGCCGAGGAGCTCGGCCTGCCCCCGGCCGATGAGCTCCTTCAAGTCGTCCCAACAGCCCCTCTCCCGGTTTTGCATGTCTTCCAGGAGAGGGCCCGAGTAATGGGCCGTGAATTTGACCCCGGGATGGCGAAGCATGGCCTTGAGAAAAGGGCGGTAGGAGTCGGCGAAGGCTTTTTCGAAGACGCTCCGGAAGTTTCCCGCCGGCTGGTGGCAATGAACACCGAAGAGGAAGGCGAATTTCCGGGACACGGCCGCTTCATCCCCCGGCCCGGTCGAGAGCCGCCCGGCAATAGTCCTTGAAAAGGGCGTCGAAGACGGGCTCGTTTTCTCCGAACCACCAGAACCAGTCCGACCCTTCGGCGACAAGGATCTCTTCGACCGGCCCGCAAATTTCGCGGGCCCGGGCGAGTGAGGTCCAGCCCTCGTTCTTGGCCGGCGATCCGACCCATTTCGAGAAATCCCCGAGCCAAGTCCCCGGCACGAGGTCGACCTCCTCGCCCGGACCGCGGGCGGCCAGGGCGTCCTCGAAAAAGACCGGGCGGAGGGTCGGCGTTGAGAGGATCCTTCCGAGGAGCTCGCGGAGGAACGGCAGGCCGTTCCCGGGGTAGCTCCCCCAGGCGTTCTCCCCGTCCAGGGCGATGACGAGCAAGGCGTCGTCCCCGGCCTCCCGCCGGCGGCTTTCGACCCGCCCGAGGAAATCGGCCACGGCGTCCCTCTCGTTCCAGCGGTGGTATGTGAAACCGATCAAATCCGACAGCTCGCGGTCGCGGAAGAAAATGGTCAAGTCCTCGGTTCGCGACGGGGCGAAAAGGCGCTTCCTCTCCGCCCCCCCGCCGAGGCTTTTCCAGAGGACGTTTTCGTCCGTGACGGCGTAGGCGAAGCCCGACCGGGCCGCGGCCGCCGCGACCTCCCGGCTGATCCCGCCCTCGGACGGCCACAACCCCCGCGGGGCTTTCCCGAACAGCCCGTCCATGAAGGCCCGGGCCCGGTCGATGTGCAAACGGCCGTCCTCGGGGTAGGCGAACGGGACGGGCGGCAGGTCGTGCCCCGCGGCCGCCCGGATGTCGAAGACGAGCGGGGTCAGAGGATGATAGTAGGGGGACGTCGTCACCTCGACCCGGCCTTCCTCCAAAAGGCGCCGGAATCGGGGGATGAGACCGGCCAATATTTCCCTCTGCCTTCCCAGGAGGGCCTCTTTGCCCTCCGGGATTTCATCGACCGGAGAGAAGAAGCTGCGGAGGGCGCGGACCTGGAGGCGGGCCGGATCGTCCTCCCCGGGGGCGAACGGCCGCAGCCGTTCGAGGCCCGCCCGGCCAAGGTCCTCCGGGCGGCATTCGAAGTATTGCTGGGTCTCGTCCTCGGCCCGCCCCGCGGCATAATCCCGGATCTGGTCGGCCAGGCAAGGGACGATGTTGAAGGTGCAGGGATAGCCGGTTTCCTCGGCCAAGCGGGCCATCTGATGGTAGTTCTTGGTCGCGTGAAAATTGACCCAGGGGAGGACGTATTTCCGCGTCCCGGGCTTC
>VGJF01000102.1 GCA_016867585.1 Candidatus Aminicenantota bacterium
CTCAGCGCCCAGGTCCGGGAAATCATGAACCTCGACGTCTACCAGACCCTCATGGAGCGCCGCGTCGCCGAGACGGCCCGGGAGACGACGGCTTCGGCCGAGACTTCCCAGATGGAGATCGCCAAGGCCTTGGGGATGATGCGGGCCGATGCTCCGCTCGTCCGGGAGCTTCGTCCCCTTCTCCGCCACGATTCCCCCGAGGTCGCCCGCTACGCCCTCGAGAGCGCGGGCCGCCTCCGGCGGCGGGAGTTCATTCCGGCCGTCATCTCCCATCTCGGCCGGCCGGCCACGGCCGCGGCCGCGGCCGTGGCCCTCGCCGCCTACGGCCCCGCGATTGCCGGGACGCTCGCCGATTATCTGGTCGACCCGAGCGAGCCGGCGGCCGTGCGCCGGGCCCTGCCGGCCATTTTGGCCCGGTCCGGCTCGCCGCGGGCGGCCCGGCTTCTTCTCTCCGCCCTCGGCCGGGATGATGCCCCGGAGGCCGAAGTCGTCGAAGCCCTGTTCCGCCTCAAAGGCGATCACCCCGGGGTGCCCATCGAGGAGGAAGCGGTCCGGGCCCAGATCTTCCGCCAGGCCGGGTCGGCGGCCGGGCTCATCGCCGCCGTGGCCGACGCCCAGTCCGGGCGGACGACGGCTTCCGAAGTCGACCTCGAAATCGCCCTGACCCGGCGCCTGAAGATGATTTTCGAGCTCCTCAGCCTCGTCTATCCGCGCGAGGACATCGTCCGGGCCTACCAGAACTGCCGGAAAGGCTCGAAGCGGTCGACGGACTACGCCCTGGAGCTCCTGGAACACGTCCTTCCCCGGGACGTCCGGGAAGCCGTTCTCCCCCTCCTCGAAGACATCCCTCTCGAGGAGAAAGCCCGGCGTTTGCGCAAGTCTGTGGTAAAATAGGCGACCGGGCATGGCCACGCTGTTCATCTATCCGAAACAGGGAGAGTCGTCGACCCTCCTTCTCGACCAGGAGTCCGTCTCCATCGGCCGGTCGGCCGACAACACGATCGTCCTGACCGACCCCTTCTGCTCGAGCCATCATGCCCTGATCTTCCGGACCCCGACCGGCTTCGCCGTCCGGGACAACGGCAGCAAGAACGGGACGTATCTCAACGGCCGCCGGCTGTCCGAGCCGGCCGACCTGGCCCGCGGCGACGAGATCGCCGTCGGCTCGGCCCGATTTCTCTTCGACCGGCCGATCACGGCCGCCGTCGAGGTCACGGATCATTTCACCGCGACGACGAACATCAACACGGTCATCCCCTCCCGCGACATCATCAGCCGGCCGGCGACCGGCATCCGGAAGACCGCCCAGCCCGAGACCGAGGCCCTCCGCTCCGAACGGCAGCTGTTCGCCGTCCTCAACGAGGTCAGCTCGGCCCTTCTCCTCCACAAGCCCCTCCAGGAGCTTCTCGAGCACATCCTCGACCTCCTCGGCCAGCACCTCCCGATGGACCGAGGGGTGCTCCTCCTCCATGAAGGGGAGGGCCGGAAGCTCATTCCCCGGGTCATCCGGGTCAACGACCCCCAGCTCCTCAATCGGACGATCAACCTCAGCCGGGGAATCCTGGATATGGCCTTCGGCGAGCAGCTGTCGGTCCTGACCTCGGACGCGTCTCTCGACCCGCGCTTCCGGATGCGGGACAGCATCATCGACGCCGGCATCCATTCCGTGATGTGCGTCCCCCTCTGGACGAACAAGGACATCATCGGGGTCATCTATGCCGACCGGATCATCCGGCGCGAGCCGTTCACCGACGACGACCTCCGCCTCCTGACCCTGCTGGCCAACCTGGCCGCGGTCAAGATCGAAAACGCCCTTCTCGTCGAGCAAGCCTTGGAGAAAGAGCGGATGGAGCGGGAACTGCTCCTGGCGGCCAAGATCCAGGCGGATTTCCTGCCCAAGAAGCCGCCGCCCTGCGACACCTTCGACATCGCCGCCAAGAACATCCCCTGCCACGAGGTCGGCGGGGACTACTACGATTTCCTTTCGATCGATTCCGGACGAACGGGAGTCGTCATCGCCGACGTCTCGGGCAAAGGCGTCGGGGCCTCGCTCCTCATGGCCTCGCTCCGGGCCGCCCTCCATTCCGAGGCCGGTCCCGGCCACGCGCCGCCGGCCATGGTCGCCAAGCTCAACGCCTTCGTCCACAAGAGCTCGGCTTCGAACGACTTCATTTCCTTCTTCTACGCCGAGCTCGACCGGGAGAACGGCGGCCTGGGTTATGTCAACGCCGGGCACAATCCGCCCCTTCTTCTGGGGTCCGACGGCGAAGTCCGGTGGCTCGAGGGGACGGGCCTGTGTCTGGGCATGCTGGGGGGTTCGGCCTACGAGTTTCGGACCGAGGCGACCCGGCCCGGCGACCTGATCGTCCTGTACACGGACGGCATCACCGAGAGCCGGAATCCGGAGGGGGAGGAGTACGGGCTCGACCGCCTTCTGGCCTTTGCCCGGGCCAATGCCGGGGCCTCGGCCGAAGCGATCTGCCAATGCCTCCTCCAGGACCTGGCCGCCTTCACCGGCCCGGTCGAGCCGGCCGACGACCGGACCCTGGTCGTCGTCCGGCGTCTGTAGCCGGATCTCTCCCGAACCGAGCGACGAGCCTCTTGGGCGTCCTCGGACGCCTCGGGGCTCGAGGCGACGAGTCCGATGAGTCCGACGGTTGGCATGCTCGCCCGAAATTTCGTATGATGGGGGCTCCCGGCAAGGAAGCCATGACGCGACGCGGACTCGTCTTTTTCCTCTCGGCCGTTCTGGGGGCCGCGGCCGCGGGGTCGCAGACCCCCTCGCCCGCCCTTTCCCTCGTCGCCGACCCGGCGGCCGACGAAGCGGCGAATTTTCTGGCCGGCCGGGCCTGCCGGACGGCAGCTTGGAAGGCCCTCCAGGAAACCGACGACTACCAGGCATATGCCGCGGCCTTGGAGGCGAGCTGGGCCGAGCTTGAAGCGAAGCGGCTCCGTCCGATGGCGGCCTGGGCGGCCGCGGAGATGGGGGAGGCCGTCGGGGAGACCGAGACCCTGTTCTATCCCTTCGGCGGGCCGGATCTTCTGACCGCCCTCGTCCTCTTTCCGAAAGCCGGAACGTACATCCTCCAAGGCCTGGAATATGTCGGACGGCTGCCCGCCTTCGAGGGGGGGACGGGCGCGGCCCGGGTCAAGCCCTACACCCGGAACCTGTTCGACACGCTGTCCGACTTTTTCAAGAAGAGCTATTTCGCCACCAAGAGGATGGAAGCCTCCCCCGGCGGCGACAAGGTCGACGGCGTGCTGCCCCTGCTCGTCCTTTTCCTCAAGCGGACGAATCACGACATCGCCTCCGTCCGGCGTCTGGACCTTCTCGAGACGGGAGAGGTCGAAGAGAGCCCCTACCCGGGCGAGCGGCCGAGGTTCCGGCGCCCCTACGGGGTCAAGATTTCCTTTTTCGCCGCCGGTTCGGGGCGGCTCCGGACGCTCGTTTATTTTTCGGCCGATTTCGTCGACAGCGTTTTCCGCCCGGATTCGGCCTTCCTCCGGTATCTCGAAGCCCTCCCTTTCGAGACGGCTTTCATCAAGTCGGCCTCCTATCTCATGCATTTCCGGGAGTTCTCGAACATCCGGGGAATCCTCCTGAGGCGGTGCCGGTTCCTCCTCCAGGACGACACCGGAATCCCCTTCCGGCATTTTTCGGACGAGGACTGGGACATCCGCCTCTACGGCGAATACGCCAAGCCGGCCGGGGATTTCGCGGGGGTCGAGCAGATCGACCTCAGGACGGCTTTCGCCGATCCGGCCCGGGTCCGGCCCCTGCCCTTCCAGCTCGGGTCCCCCCGGAGCGCGGGCAAAGACGCGGTCATATATCTCCGGAGGAAAACGCATGAGCATCCCTGAGCGGCCGGCCTCCCCGGCCGGCGTCCGGTTCAGCCTGACGACGGCCACCGCCCTCGTCGTCGCCAACATGATCGGGACGGGGGTTTTCACCAGCCTCGGGTTCCAGGTCGCCGGCCTCTCCTCCGGTTTCGCCCTGATCCTTCTCTGGGTTGTCGGCGGGATGATCGCCCTCTTCGGGGCCTTGACGTACTCCGAGGCCGGGGTCATGTTCCCGCGCAGCGGGGGGGAGTATCACTATTTGTCGTCGATGTTCCACCCCGCCCTCGGCTTCCTGGCCGGCTGGATTTCGTTCCTCGTCGGGTTCGCGGCCCCGGTCGCGGCCTCGGCGATGGCCCTGGGCCGGTATCTGGCCAGCGCCCTGTCGCTCCCCGAGAAGGCGCCCGGGCTCCCCTTCCTCCAAATGTCCTCGGGAATCGCCATCGCCGTCATCGCCGCCCTGACCGCGGTCCATTCCCTCGACAAGGCCGCGGGGGCGAAATTCCAGAACGTCATCACGATTTTCAAGGTCCTGTTCATCTTCGTCCTGGTCGGCCTCGGGCTGGCCTTGGGCCGTTCGGCCGGCTTGAGTTTCGCCCCGCACGCCGGGGCCGTCCGCGACATCCTCAGCCCGGCCTTCGCCGTCTCGATGTTTTTCGTGACCTTCTCCTACTCCGGATGGAACGCTGCGGCCTATGTCGCCGGAGAGATCGACCGGCCCGCCCGGAACCTTCCTCGGAGCCTCATCTTGGGAACCCTCTTCGTCATCGCCGCCTACGTCCTCTTGAATTTCGTCTTTCTCTACGCCGTCCCCCTTCCGGACCTTTCGGGGAAAATCGAAATCGGATACGTCTTCGCGGGCCGGGTTTTCGGCGCGGCCGGAGGACGGGTCATGGGAGGGATCATCGCCTTCCTCCTTCTCTCGAGCATCAGCGCCATGGTCATCGCCGGGCCCCGGATCTCCCGGGTCATCGGCGAGGATTACCGCCTGTTCAGGGGGCTGAGCCGGACGACAAGAAAAGACATCCCGGCCGCGGCCATCGTGACCCAGGGCCTCTTCTCGGTCGTCTACATCCTGACCGCGACCTTCGACCAGGTCATCGTTTTCATCGGCTTCACCCTGAATCTTTTCACCTTCCTGACCGTCCTCGGGGTGATGATCATGCGGCGGAAGCGGCCCGATCTGCCGCGGCCTTACAAAACGCTCGGCTATCCGGTCGTGCCCGTGCTCTTCCTCTTCATCCACGTTTACATCCTGGCCTACGGCCTGCTCTACCGGCCGAAGGAGTCGTTGGCGGGGATCGGGATCACCCTGGCGGGCCTGGCCGTCTACGCCCTGGACAAAAAACTCCGGTCGCGGACGGCGAAGCCCGAGACGGGGACATGACCCGAATCTCCGGATTCGGGATCGTGTCCTCCGTCTTTGTTTAAGCGAAGAACTCCGAGGGGGCGGCCTGCAGCCGGGCGATGTCGGAGGCCCGGTCCCGGACGTCGAAACCCATCGCGCACCGGACCGTGCACTCCCCGCAGCCGGCGCAGGGATTCTCGCCGACCCTGAGCGAGGCCAGGAGGTCGTAGGCGGCGCCCAGGTTCCGGTAGCCGTAGGCGTACATGTAGCTCCGCATGAGGTCGGGCAGGGGCAGGGCGCGCGGGCATTGGGGGAGGCAGGTCCGGCAGCCTTGGCAGTAAAGGCCGGCATAGCCCTCGGCTTCACCCAGCTTGAGGTCGGCCCGCTCCTCGGGGGTGAGGGTGATGTCGGTCCCGACGACGAGGTTCTGCTCGAGCTGGTCGAAGGCCGTCACCCCGGGGATGGCCGTGGTGATGTTCGGATTGTTGAGGGCCCACTTCAGGGCGGCCTTGGTGTTGATCGGCTCCTGGCGCTCCCGGTCCCAGAAGCCGCCGGCCATGGTTTTCATGGCCACGAAGCCGAGCCCGGCCTTGACCCCGTCGGCCATCGCGGCGTCGATTTCGGGGAGGTTGGTCTTCCGGAAGTTGTAGCCGAGAAGGACGACGTCGTGGACCTTGCCCTCGAGGGCGGCCCGGATGACGCCGTGTTCGTTGGAATGGGTCGAGACGCCGACGAAGCGGGCTTTTCCGCTCTTCTTGAGTTGCTGGAGGGCTTCGAGGAGGGGTTCGAAGAGGACGGACTCCCGGGTCTGGACGTTGTGGAGGTAGAGGATGTCGACATGGTCGAGGCCCAGGCGCTGGAGGCTGAGGTCGACCTTGTCGAGGAACGGTCCGGCCTTCGTCTCGGGGGAGAAATTGCCTTGGCGGTCGCGCGGCTCGCCCGGAATCTTGGTCGCGAGGAAGAAGGAGTCCCGGGAGCGTCCCTGGAGGACCTTGCCGATGGCCCCCTCGTTCGTCCCGCGCTGGTAGCCGTGGGCCGTGTCGAGATGGAAGATCCCCCGGTCCAGGGCCGCCCGGATGAGGTTTTCGTTGTTCGAGTTCATGACCCCCATCGAGACGACGGGCAGGACGGCGCCCGTTTTGCCGAGGGGACGGTTCAGAAGCTTTCCGGGCGGGAGCCGGGCTTCCCGGCCCCGGAGAGGGGAGGGGACGGCGGACAGGGCCCCGGCGCCGGCGACGCCGGCCAGGCCCGTCTTGAGGAAGGCTCTCCGGTCGAGAGCGGTGCGGGACGCGGACATCGGGACCTCCTGAATGTCTATTATTAAAATATAAACGATAGCATATTTGGGGGGCTTCGTCAAAATAAGGTATAATCGGCCCCCATGAACGACCGACCTCTTCCCTCTCCGTCCCCTCCTTCCTCCATCCGGAAATGGGCCGTCGCCGCCCGTCCCTGGGCCCTGCCGGCTTCGACCATGCCCGTCCTTTTCGGGACCTCGCTGGCCGTGGTCGCCGGCGGGGCAAGGCTCGACCCGCTCCGCTTCCTCCTGGCCCTCGCGGCGATGATGATCCTCCATTCGGCGGCCAACATGCTGAGCGACGTCCACGACTTCCGCCGGGGCCTCGACCGCGAAGTCACCCCCGTCAGCGGGGCGATCGTCCGGTGTTGGCTCACGGACAAGGCCGTCGAGCGCGGGGCCTATGTCCTCTTCGGCTTGGGAGTGGCCTTGGGGCTTCTCCTGGCCGGATTGACCGGCGTCGTCCTCCTCGCGATCGGCGGGGTCGGCGTCCTCATCGGCTTTTTCTATTCCGCCCTGAAGTCCCATGCCTGGGGGGACTTCGCCGTCTTCATGGATTTCGGCATTCTCGGCGGTCTCGGAGCCTGGGTCGTCCAGAGCCGGGCGTTCGACTGGAGGCCGGTTGTCTGGACCGTGCCCATGGCCATGCTCGTCATCGCCATCCTCCACGCCAACAACTGGCGGGACACGGCCTCGGACGCGGAGCGTCGGGTCCGGACGGTCGCCTCCCTCCTCGGAGACCGCGGATCGTTCGCCTATTACGGTTTCCTGATCTTCGGGTCGATGGCCCTCGCTCTTCTTTTCGTCGCCGGGCCGCGTTTCTTTCCGGGTTGGGGCCTCCCGGCATTACCGTGGACTTCGGCCGTCGTCCTCCTCGGATTTCCGACGGCCCTCGCCCTCTGGGGGCGGGCGAAGCGCCGTCGGGCGCCCCGCCGGCCCCTCGATTTCATCATCCTCGACGGGGCGACGGCCCAGTACAACCTCGTCTTCGGGCTTCTCTACACCGCCGGCCTCTGGCTCGATTTTCTCATCCGGCTGATCCGGAAATAACGAGACGAAGCGCGCGGGACCGGGGGAGGGGGATGTGAGGCGCGTTCAATCGAATTCAGGACGGGGCCCCGAATTCCTCCTGGCCGGGCTGGCCGTCCTGCTTTTCGTCCCCCTCTTCATCTTCCGCCGCCTCGGTCCTCTCGATTTCTGGTGGTGGATGAGCGCCGCTCTCTTCGTCCTCGTCGGCCTCGGGGCGGCGTTCGACGCCGGCTATCTCCGGGGGATGGCCTCGGATTTCAGGACCCGGCCGGGACGCAAGATCCTCCTGGGAATCCTTTCGGCCGGCTTTCTTTATGGCCTGTTTTTCGCCGGCAACTGGGCGTCCCGGCTCATCTTTCCCTTCGCCGGCCGCGGCATCGGAGACGTCTACGCCTTCAAGGCCGGAGCGTCGCCGGTCCGCGTCGTGCTCCTGATGGCCATCATCATCGGCCCCGGCGAAGAGCTTTTTTGGCGGGCTTTTCTCCAGCGCCGGGCCCAGGCCCGCTTCGGCCGTTTTCCGGGATTCCTCGCGGCGACCGCCCTCTACGCCTTGGTTCATCTCGGAAGCGGCAACCCGATGCTCGTCCTGGCCGCCGCCGTCTGCGGCCTCTTTTGGGGAGGCCTCTATCTTTGGACCGGCTCGGTGCTCCTCGTCGCCGTCAGCCACACCCTGTGGGACCTGGCCGTCTTCGTCGTCTTTCCGCTTTAAAACGGGGGACGTGATACCCTGTCCCTCGATTTCTTATGATAAAATTAGGGTCTTCTGAAAAACACCGCAACCTTCCTTAACCAATTGACAACAATGTGGATATATAACATATTGCGGATCGATACTTGACTCCAAATGCACGATTTTCACGATCTCTCCTGCGAAAACCGCACACTTTCCGAGGGAGATCCGCCGCATGTCCAAGCCCAAAGACCGTAAAATCCAGCCTCTTTTTCCCGAGTTCTTCTCTTTCGGAGGAAGCCTTGACCGGAACAAGGGCTGGCTTCGCATCCAAGAGCTCATTCCCTGGCAGGAGCTCGAGTCCGAATATCTGAGCTATTTTTCCGACGTCGGCCGGCCGGCCAAGGACGCCCCGCTGATATTGGGACTTCTGCTGCTCAAGCACATGACCAAGCTCAGCGATCGGGAGATCATCGCCGAGGTTATGGAAAATCCCTACATGCAGGCCTTCTGTGGATTCCATGCGATGGCCACGACGGCGAGGCTGGAAGCGAGTACGCGGACACAGGCGAGAAAGCGGCTGGGGCCGAAATTTTTCCGGAACCTGGAGGAAGAGACCTGCGCCGTCCTGATCGAACGAGGAATCATCCGGGCCCGGGGCCTTTTGGCCAACGCGGCGGGATTTCCGGAGGAGATCGAGTTCCCGACCGACGCCGGGCTTCTCAACGATGTCCGGCGCTGGCGGGTCAAGACGATCCGCCGCCGGGGCGGGAAGATGCGGATCCGGAGGCGGAAAGCGGAGAAGGAATACCTTCGGTTCACGAAGGCCAGGAGGAAGATGAAAAAGATCATCCATCGGGCGAAGAAGGCGATGCTCCAGTATGTTCGAAGCAACATCGGCCAACTGGAGATGGTCCTCCGAAAGATCCCGGCCGTGGAGATAAACATCTTGGACACTCTGGCTGTTTCGAAAGAGATCTTTCGTCAGCCGTGGGCGATGTACAAAAGGTGAATCGGATCGCCGGCCGGATCGTGAGCCTTTATCGGCCGTATATGAGGCCGATCAAGACGGGAAAGCAGGGGAAGGAAACGGAGTTTGGGGCGCGCGGCGCGCTGACCCACGTGGACGGATTCTTGTTCTTGGATTACCGGAAACACGAAGCGTTCAACGAATCGGAGCATGTCGTCAGGCATGTCGCGGCCTATGCCGAGCGGTTCGGCAAACTTCCTCCCCATTTTGTGGGAGACACGAAATACGGGATGCAACAGAATCGCACAAACCCGGGAATCCTGAGGATTCGGCCGTCGTTCAAACCGATGGAACGGACAACGAAGCCTTCGAGGAGAGATCCGTCCTGCTGGCGATGAACTTGAGGCCGGCGCTGATGAGAGCGCGAAAAATATGGCGATCGTCGCGGCATCGAGCTGACGGATCTGGGCTTGTGGAACGTTTCGGTTCAAGATCTCGGCGACGACCGAATTCGAGAGTTCTCGATCGATCTCGGGGAGTTTCATAACGACTCGACCGTGATCACTCTTCAAGGCGAGTATGCGGAGGCGGACGGCCGGAGGGTCCGGGGCTTCAACAAGGAGCATCGTCCCGACCTCAAGCAACTGCTTTGGACCTGAAACCTGCGTGAATCAATGATTCAATGATACCACGGAATTCGTACAACATTCATTTTTTAAAGAAATTATCTTATAATAAGACATATCTTTCGGACCGATTATTAACCTACCTTTTAGTTAGGTTAAGAATCAACCATGAAACGAAGTCCAAAAGGCTTAAAAATCGAATTTTCCGGAAGAAGTCTGACCCACTTTGGCGGCCTCTCTATCCTCCAAAAATATTTTCAAAAGATCAATCTCCGTTACCTCCTGAATCGTCATCTGTCTTTCTCCCAACGGAACAATCGATATTGTATCGCGGAAGAAGTCCTGGCGCTTCTCTATCCCATCATTCTCGGGCTGGGGCGAATCGAAACATTTCATTTGCTCAAGCACAATGGCGTTTTTCAATATCTGACGGGGCTGCCGACTTATCCCAATCCCTCGACGCTCCGAAGGTTCCTTATCCGGATGGCCCCTTTGGCCTTGTCGCGGCTGAGAAAACTCCACGATCGATTACTGTTGACGATGATCCAGAAGCCAGATCCTCCGCGGAAAATCATTTTCGATCTCGACTCGACAGTTTTGCCGCTATACGGAAAGCAAGAGGCGGCGGGCATCGGCTACAATCCGGCCAAGAAGGGGCGGCCGTCGTATC
>VGJF01000103.1 GCA_016867585.1 Candidatus Aminicenantota bacterium
GGCCGCCCTCGAGGCCAAGATCGCGGCCCTCCTCGAAGACCCCGCCGCGGCCGCCCGGATGGGCGAAACGGGATACCGCGACGTCCTGGCCCGCTATCGCTGGCCGGCTGTCGTTTCGGATTTCGATCGAATTATCCGCGGAGAAGGCCTTCGATCGTCTTGAGTCGGGCGGCGGGTCCTGGCTTGGATTCTTTTTTGCGATCGACGGCCTCTCGACGGATGGGGCGATGAGGAGGCAAGTGTCAAACGAAATCCGGTTTGATATAATGGGACAAGGATGATGAAAAAGAGAAACGCCCCCTACTTATCGACCGTCGTTGCGGCGGCCGCCATCGCCTCGACCGGCCCGGCCTTCGGCCAGGAGCTGCCGATCCCGTCCTCGCGCAACGCGACGGTCATCAGCCTCGAGCACAGCCCGGCCGACTCGGCCGAAGTCGATTACGTCAAGGCGAATTTCAACTTCGGACTCTATGCCTGGCCGTCCTTCTCGGTCACGACCTTGACGCCCGACCTCGGCTGGCGCGTCCCCCTGGCCGAGGCCGACGCCGGCCTCCAGGCTTTCAAAACGCAGGTCGACGCCTATGTCCGGGCGGCCCTGGCCAAGGGCGTCCGCCTCCATCTCGTCCTGACGTCCGGCTTGGCCCGCGGCCTCGGCGTCTACAGGGAGGCCAAGGTCGAAGACGTCCGCAATTGCCAGTGGTACAGCGACAACAACATCGCCTCCGAAGCCCAGATCACGGACGCCGCGGCCATGGAGACCTTCGTCTTCGGGACGTTTTCGCGCTATGCCCGCAAGCTCCGGGCCAATCTCGAGGCCAAGGCGCGGACGAGCCAAGCCTACCTTTCCGGCCTCATGGCCGAACATCCCGAAACCCTGGTCGCCGTGAGCGGGTGGGGCGAAGCCGAGCTGAATTATCGGCGACTGAACAACGCCATCCCCGTCCAGGAATTTTTCTGCGACTACTCGCCCTTCGCCGTCCTCGAGTTTCGCGACTGGATCCTTCATGCCGGGGAATATGACGATGCCGGCGGCAAATACGCCGGCCAGGGATACGCCCAGGGCGGAAGCCGCTACCAGGGCGCGGACGGACTGGCCCGATTCAACGCCGACTTCGGGACGAATTTCACGACGTGGAATTTGCGCCATTTCCACTGGTCTCTGAGCGACGACTACGATCCGATTCCCGAGGACGCGGCCAACAACGACCCCCGCCGGATTCCGTTCGCCTCGTATGTCCAGGGCGGGATGATGCCGGCGAGCGGTCCGAACTTCATCGCCGGGGGATTCGATCCGCCCCGGGCGATCGCCCACGGGACCAAATGGTGGGACCTCTGGAATTTCTTCCGCCAGACGATGGTCGCGAATTTCGTCCGCGACGCGGCCGTCTGGGCCTCGGAGGCCGGAATTCCCGCCGAACGCTGGTTCTCGCACCAGATCCCGGCCGACTGCCTGTTCGGAACGAGCCCGGCCGATCCCTACGCGAACGGGCGGTACAACACTTCGGCCTCGCCGATCTGGACGGCCGACATTCAGCCTTTCGGCTCACCCGGGGCGACGATCTACGACAACAAGTTTCCGGGCTGGTTCGCCCGGACGACGGATAACGCCCTGCCGGTCATGGCGGCGATGAGCCCGGTCTGGGCGATCATGGAGTACGACGCCGAAGGCTACCCGCCCGCTTTTTCCGTCCAGCAGAGCGACCCCGATTTCATCCTCGCTCAGTATCGACGGGTTTACGAGGCCGGCCCGTATCTCGTCAATTTCTGGAGGTGGACGGAGAGTCCACCGGAGCACCAGATCAAGGGGATGAACAAGGAAATCGCCCTCCGAAACTTCATCCAACTCATCCGCGATAAGGCGCGGTCGCGCGACCTCGGCGTCGTCTTCACGCCGCCCCGCGTCGTCGGATTCCGGGGGGAATTCCTGGCCGCCGGGCCGGCCGTGGAGCTCCGGCTGACCGGGAAAATCTGGGAGGGCCAGCCCTGGGAATGGACGACCTGGGGAGACTTCCGGCACTTCGAGATTTACAAAGGGACGGCGCCCGGGTTCCCGGCCGACGCCGCCCATCTCGCCGGGGCGACGAGGGACGACGTCTTCCGCGACCCGGCCGTCGCGGCCGGGACGGTTTATTACTACAAGGTCCGGGCGGTCAACGCGGCCAACGTCCCCGGTCCTCTCTCGGCCGAAATCAAGGTCCCCGGCTACGCCCTCGTCCTTTCGGCGGGCGTCGGGGGGACGACCGACCCCGAGCCGGGGACGTACATGCGCGAGCCGGGAACGGCGCTTTCGGTCCGGGCGGTCCCGGCGGAAAAATTCGCCTTCAGCCATTGGAGCGGCGACGCCTCCGGGACGGACCCCGCCATCCAGGTGACGTTGAACGCGACCAAAATCCTCCGGGCGAATTTCCAGCGGGCCGGATTGTTTCCCCCGGTGGATTTCAGCGGCCGGAAAGCCGTCAACCGGTCCCTGTCGCAGGAACAGGTCGTCCTTGTCTTGAGCTGGCGGGCCAACCCCCAGAACCCGCCGATCGCCAAATACCGGCTCTATCTCGTCGAGGGATCGGGGCGGCGGCTCCTCGCCGAGATCGACCCTGCGTCGACGGAGTACACCCGCCGGGGCGTAGCAAAGGACAAGGAATACGTCTTCGGGCTCGCGGCCGTGGGAGCCGACGGGCGCGAAAGCCCCATGGCCACGGTCTCCGTCAAATGATTCCCCATCACGTTCCGGCCGTCCCTGGACGCCGAACACGCTTGATCGGCGCGATCGCGTTGGGGGCACTGCTGGCCTGTCCGCGGCCGGGAGCAGCCGGCGTCCGGCTGGAGCTGCGCGGCGGGTACCATTCGCCCTCCGAGCAGGCCTTCCGCGATATCTACGGCGGAGGGCCGGCCTACGGCGCGGACGTCGTCGTCGGACTTTTAAAGAATGTCGACCTCTGGGCCGGCGGCGGATATTTCTACCGGAAAGGCCTGCTCACTTTCACCGCCGAGGAGACGTTCGTCAAGATCAGGACTTTAGGATGGGGGATTCGTTATCGCCGGGCCGTCGGCCGGTTCGATGTCCATGGCGGCGCGGCGCTGAACTTTTATCTCTACGATGAATCGAATCCCATCGGCGACGTCGAGGCCGGAAAGATCGGCCCCGAGGTTCGGGCCGGAGCTTTCTACCGCTTCACGGACCGCGCGTCCGCCGGGGCGTTCGCGAGCTGGTCGACCTGCACGATCGCTCCCGCCCAGTACGAAGTCGACATCGGCGGCCTGACCGCCGGCCTCGCCCTGTCTTACCGCTTCGGCCGCCTGACGCCTTCCCCCCCTCCGGCGAAAACTCCGCCAACTCCCCTGAAATAATACCCCCCCCCGCGCCTCCTACAAAAGGCGCATCAGATCGTCGACTGATAGCCGGGCGCACTTCAGTAAATACGCCAAGGTCGATCTTTTAGTGGGCGAATCTGCGGGAACCGTAAGCTTCAAACGGCCTTCCCGGGTGCTTTTGTGAAGACGTATATGGCTTCCTCTTCGACGAACAATGATCCATCCATCTCGACGCAATGCGGCACTCAACCGGTCAAAGCCGATTTGGGGAGCTTTCGTCACAGGGTGATTTCAAGCAACTCGGCGTTCGGAGAAAGGCCGAGGTCGTCGTCCACCGGCTCGAGATAGAGGGCGATGGCTTCGCGAACCTTGGCCAAGGCCTCTTCTTTCGAATCGCCCTCGCTGACGCAGCCGGGAAGCGATGGGACGATTGCGGTGTAACCCCCGTCCTCGCTGGGCTCGAGCATCACCTTCAGTTTCAATCCGTTCTCCGCGATGTTTCTTTTCATAATACAGCATCCTCCGACATGGATGACAATTCGGTCTCCAATCAATAGACGCGGAAGGGAAGTCCGTTTTCTCACCGGCGCGTTTTCGGGGCCCAAGAGCTTATTTTCTTGACATTCTGTAAAGTAATAACGCTAATATAATCGTATTTTCAGAGATATCGGAAGATGCCGACGCATCCGCCCCTGCTGACGGTGGTCATGCCCTGCCTGAACGAGGAGGCGGCGGTCGGGCGGGCGGTCGAAAGCCTGGCCGACGAATATGTCCGCGAGAACGGCGAGATCCTCGTCGTCGACGGGGGAAGCGCGGACCGGACGGCCGAAATCGTCCGCTCCTTGTCCGAAAAGTATCCGGTCCGGCTGCGCCACAATCCCGGCAAACTCCAGTCGATCGGCCTGAACATCGGCATCCGGGAGGCCCGCGGCCGCTTCCTCATCCGGGCCGACGCCCACTGCGTCTATCCTCCCGGCTATGTCCGCCGCTGCGTCGAGATGCTCGCCCGCGAGGACGTCTTCAACGCCGGAGGGGTCATGTACCCCGTGGGGGAGACCGCCGTTCAGAGGGCCATCGCCAGGGCGATGCGCCACCCCCTCGGGGTGGGCGACGCGAAATTCCACATCGGCCGCTACACCGGCTATGCCGAGGGCGCCTACCTCGGCGCCTTCAAGAGGGAGGTCTTCGACCTCGTCGGCCCGTACGACCCGAAGGCCCATCCGAACGAGGACTCCGAGCTCAACATCCGGATCGCGAAGAGCGGGCGGAAGATCTGGCTCGACGGCTCGCTCAAGGTCCTTTATTTCCCCCGGGCCTCTTTCGGAAAGCTTTTCCGGCAGTACTTCAAATACGGACGGGGGCGGTGCTATACGACCCTCAAGCACCGCCGCTTCACTTCGCCGCGCCAGATCCTCCCCCCGTTTTTCGTCCTCGGCCTGGCCGCCGCGCTCGCCCTTGCGCCGTTTTTCCCGGTCGCCCTTGCCTTTCCGGGGGCGTATGGGCTGGCGATCCTGGGAGTTGCTTTTTTATCGCGCCCAGGGGAGAACGGCTCTCGAAACCAAAGAGAGAAACGTTCTCGGAGCGCCTCGCGGGCCCGGGAGAGAGCCGACGGAGCCTTCGGGCCGAAAAGCCGCCTCCTCCTCGCCCGGGCTTTCGCCACGATGCACCTCGCCTGGGGCCTCGGCTTCCTCTCCCGGCTCGCCTGGAATAAATGAAGAATTTCCTCGCCGCCTGCGCCGCCGGGGCGCTCTTCGCGGCGATTTTTGCTTTCGCCTACGGGCGGATTCCGGCTCCTCTCTACGAGAACCGCGACGATGCCCTGATCACCCTGAGCCACGCCCGAAACTTGGCCGAGCACGGGACGATCGGGGTCAACCCTTCGGGAGAGCGGGTCGAAGGATTTTCGAGCCCGGCTCAGTTCCTTGTTTTTCTCCCCCTCTATCTTCTCTTCGGCCTCTCCTACGGCGTATTTTTCAAGGTCCAGACCTTCGCCTGCGCCTTCCTCCTCGGGTTCTTCATCTCGAAATTCTTCAAGCCGTCGGCCGCGGCGGGACTGGCGGCCTCGGCCGCCTTGGCCGTTCTCCTGGCCCGGAACGCCGCCTTTCTCGAATGGCACGGCTCGGGAATAGAAAACGCCCTGGCCGCGCCTTTCATTTTCGGCCCGAGCGCTCTCGACATCGTCCGGACGACGACCTACGCGGCGCCGCTCTCGCTCCTTCTCTGCGGCCTGGCGATTTTCCATCTCCCCCGTCTTTCCTGGAGGCTGGGCGCCGCCGGGGCCGTCTTCGCCCTGGCGATCATCGGCGGAGGGCGAAACGCCGCGCCCTATTATCTTCCCTGGAACACCGAAGATTTCCGCTCCTGGAAGGCCGACTTTCTCTCCCTCGCCGAAGAGCACGACCTCTTCCGCCCCGCGGTCGCCAACGCCGACCTCGGCCTCATGAGCTGGTCCAAGGAGTTCAACGTCGTCGATTTGGGCCGGCTCGGAAGTCCCGTCCTCTCCCGCCTGCCCTCTGGCGGCAATGACCGCAGGGCGGCCGACTATTTCTTCGAACTGGCCGCGCCCGACTTCGTCGAAATCCACGACAACTGGGCCTGCCGCTGGGCGGCGCTGTTCGCCGATCCCAGGTTCAGGGAGCTCTACGAGCCGGTCCGGGAGGAGAGGACGGAGTGGCTGGAGAGGCATTGCCCCGCGACGAAGGCGATGACCGGCCTTTGGGTCCGCCGGGATATCGGGAAAGGAAGTTCGTCGCGGGAAAGACGCCTCGTCGATGATCTGCGGCGCGGGCCGTCGGCGGAGAGGGTGCGGGCCGAGCTCGAAAGCCTCGGAAGCGGGGATGGGCGCGCCCCGGCCTTCTATGTCGTTCGGGCGGTCTACCGGTTCCTCCCGGAATTCGCCGCCCGGGGCGAAATCGGCCCTCTCCGCCGCCTTTTCGATAAGACGCCAGAGGCCGGATATGCCCTTGCCGTCCTGGATTGCCGGACGCGGGCCGGCTGGTTCAAACGGGTCCTTTCCTTTCTCGAAAAGTACGCCCAGCGAAAGGCGAACGCCGAGTGGGCGGCCGCCGGGCGGGTCGAAATCAGGGATATCGGCGTCAAATCGGGATTCTACGACGACGGCATCTGGACGAGGGGCAGGGCGGCGATTGCCGGCGTGGCCTGGCCGGTCGGCCGCGAGGCTCGATGTCTGGTCCTCGAGGCTTTCGGATATCGGCCTTCCTCCGCCGACGCCTCGAATCCGGAAGCCATCGCCGTCCGGGTCGACGGCCGGTGGCTCGAGTTCGACCGGCGCGAAGGGAGTCACCATGTTTTCCGTCTCCCACCCTCGCTGGCCGAGATCAACCGCGTCGATATCGAGGCGAGGCCGTTCGTTCCGAAAAAGCTCGGCCTCAATCCCGACGAGCGCCGTTTGGGCCTCGACCTAAAAGCCATCTCTCTCCGTTGACGAAGAAAGAACGTTTCTCGAAGCCTCAGAGAGAAACGTTCTCGTGAATTGCCGGCCGGCTAGCCGCGCCCGAGCCGCGTCTCCTCTCTCGTCTCCTCCCCCCGGAGCATTTACATGCCGATGGTTTTCCCTATAATATATATCGAATAAGCTTGGACATTTGGAGCAGATATCGCCGTTTTACGAGGTCGCATGAAAGTTCGAACGATAATTCTCGCGTTCGGGATCCTCTTTCTTCTCCGGACTTCCGTCCAGGCCGAAGCCCAGGAGCTTCCCAGGCCGACCTACGCCAACTCTGTCGTCATCAGCATCGAGCACGGCGTTCTGGACGCGGCCGAGGTCGATTACATCAAGTCGACGATGCCCTTCGGCCTTTTTGCCTGGCCGTCTTTTTCCCTGACCCATCTCGCGCCCGGCCTAGCCTGGACGAGCGACTGGAGCGACGCGGCGAACGGGATCCAAGCCTTCAAGGACGATGTCGACGCCCTGATCGCCGCGGCCAAGGCGAAGAACGTCAAGCTTCACCTCGTCCTCTGTTCCGGCCTGGCCCGGAGCCTGCATGTGTATCGGGAGGCCAAGGAAGAGGATATCCGCAACGCCCAATGGTACAACGACAACAAGCTCGCCTCGGACGTCCAGATCACGGACCCGGCGGCGATGAACGCTTACATTTTCGGGACGTTTTCCCGTTACGCCCGGAAGATGCGGACGAACCTCGAGGCCAAGTCCAGGGCCGCCCTCGCCTTCCTCAAGCAGAGGATGGACGAAAACCCAGGGACCCTCATCGCCGTCAGCGGCTGGGGCGAGGCCGAGCTCAATTTCCGGAGGCTCAACGGGAGCCAGAGCGCCCAGGATTATTTCGCCGATTTCTCCCCTTTCGCCGTCCTGGAGTTCCGCGACTGGATCCAGCACGCGGGACTCTACGATAATGCCGCCGGCGTCTACGCCGGACAGGGATACGCGGGCGGGGGGGCGAAATACCAAGGGACGGAGGGCCTCGTCCGGTTCAACGCCGACTTCGGCGCGGCGTTCTCGAGCTGGGACCTCCGTTACTACAACTGGAGCCTGGCGGATTCCTCCGGAATGACGCCGGCCGTCGTTGCCCTGATGGACGACCCCCGGCGCATCCCTTACAGTTCCTATGTCCACGGGGGAATGATGCCCTCATCGGGGCCGAATTTCATTCTCGGGGGGTTCGACCCGCCCCGGGTCCAGCAGCCGGGCGTCGCCTACTACGACCTTTGGCATGCCTTCCGGGAGCACATGGTCCATCGATTCATCCTGGACCTGGCCCGCTGGGCGCGGGAGGCCGGGATCGACCCCCAGAAGTGGTATTCCCACCAGATCCCGACCGACTATCTTTTCGGGACGAATCCTTCGATGCCGGTCAAAGGGGGCCGCTACTACAGCTCGGCCTCCCCTCTCCGGACGGCCGACATCGCCTCCCCCGGATACGGTTCGGTCGGGGCGACGATCTACGACATCAAGTTCCCGGCGGGGTTCGCCCGGACGACGGAATACATCCTCCCCGACATCGCGGCCATGTCGTCCAACTGGGCGATCATGGAATACGACGCCGAGACATACCCCATCGGCTTCAGCGTCCCCCAGAGCGATGTCGCCTTCATCCTGAATCAGTACCTGCGGATCTACAACGCGAACGCCCATCTCATCAATTTCTGGCGGTGGATCGACGAGACGCCGGAGCACACGATCAAGGGGATGAACAAGGAGGAAGCCCTCCGCCAATTCATCCGCCTCATCCGGGACAGGGCCCGCTCGACCGACCTGGGAAGGGTTTTCGCCCCGCCCAAGGTCGTCGGCCTGACGGGGGAGTTCGGGGCCGCGTCGGCAGGCTTTCTGGCGGGCGCGGCGGGGGCATCGACGGCGGCCGCGGCCGCCCTTGTCCCCGGCGTCCGGCTCCGGGTGACGGGAAAAATTTGGGCGGACGAATCCTGGGAATGGAAGACCTGGGGTGATTTCAAGAATTTCAAGGTCTATCGCTCGACGACCCCGAATTTCGCGGCCGACGGCGCCCGCTGGATCGGCGACGCGGTCGACTATGCATATACCGACGCGACGGCCGTCTACGGCGCCATCTATTATTACAAATGGCGGGCCGAGAACGTGAACGGCGTCGTCGGGCCGGCGTCGGACGAAGTCATGGTCGTCGTCACGAGCGAGAATGTCGCCGTTCTGACGGTCGACAAAACGGCCTTGGCCTTCGGCGCGGAGCGGGGGAGGGCTTCGACGACCGTCCAGAAGATCCTCATCCGCAACGGCGGCGCCGCGGGAACAATCCTGAACTGGACGGCGGCGGCGGACGCCGGTTGGATAAAGTTCGGCCCGCCGAGCGGAGTGGGCGACGGATTTCTCGAAGTCCGGGTCGATGTCTCCGGCCTGGCGGCGGGGAATTACGCGGGGAAGATCACGGTCCACGATCCCTACGCCGCCGGTTCCCCGAAGACGATCGACGTCGCCCTGACGGTCTATCCGCAGGACGGGGATGCTCCTCCCTTCGGCGTTTTCGAAACGCCGGTCGCGGGCTCGGTCGTCGCCGCGAGCGTCGCCGTGACCGGCTGGGCGCTCGACGATATCGAGGTCGTCAAGGTCGAAATCAAGCGCAATCCGCACCCGACCGACCCGCCCGGGGTGATCATGGCCGACGGCCTGGTCTACGTCGGCGACGCGGTCTTCGTCAAGGGCGCCCGGCCCGATGTCGAGCAAGCTTATCCCGGCTATCCCCTCAATGACCGGGCCGGCTGGGGGTATATGCTCCTCTCGAACTTCTTCCCCAACGGCGGGAACGGGGATTTCACGATCTACGCCTTGGCCGTCGACTCCTCAGGCCGCAGGACCAACCTGGGCGAAAAACAGGTGACGGTCGACAACGCCAATTCCGTCCTTCCCTTCGGGGCGATCGACACGCCCGCCCAGGGCGGGACGGCGAGCGGCCCGGCTTACGTCAACTTCGGCTGGGTCCTGACGCCGCCGCCCAACCACATCCCCTACGACGGCTCGACGATCTGGGTCTGGGTCGACGGCGTCCCCCTCGGACATCCCGTTTACGGCAACTACCGGGCCGACATCTCGGCCCTCTTCCCGGGCTACGCCAACAGCGGCGGGGCGGTCGGATATTACTACCTGGACACGACGCTCTACCCGAACGGGACCCATCAGATCGTCTGGAGCGCGAGGGACAGCGCCGGGAACAGCGGCGGGATCGGGAGCCGCTACTTCGAGATCCAGAATTCGGGCCACGGGGCGGCCGGAGAGAAGGCCGTTTCGGGCGGATCTCGGCTTGCGGTTTCAGCCGCCCCGGTTTTCGAGGACGGGAGCCGACGCCTGAGACTCGACCTCCTGACGCCCGCCGAGGTCGAAGTCGAGGAGCTCGGCCGGGCCGTGGTCAAATTCCGGCCGCCCTCCGGCCTTCGGATCATCGGCTGGGGGGCGAACGAGAGCCGCGAGCTCCCCGTCGGCTCCACGCTCGACCCGGAGACCGGGATCTTTTCCTGGATTCCGGGCCCCGGATTCCTCGGCCGGCATGTCCTCCATTTCGCCGCCACGGACGGCGTCCGGCGCGGCGTCCCGGTCGAGGTCGCGGTCGATGTCGTCCCGAAGCGATATCGGGTCCGGCTTCGCGCCGTTCCGGATTCTTCGAAGAAATAGGATAGGGGCGAA
>VGJF01000104.1 GCA_016867585.1 Candidatus Aminicenantota bacterium
AACCGGCTGGCTTGGCCTCGAACCCGGGCCAGCATCCCGTCGGCGCAATCGATGATCGAAGCGAGCTGAGCCAGGACGCCGGCAACAAGGAAAAGCCGCGGCCGCCCTTGGAAAAAAATGAAGGCGGCCCCGAGCCCGGACAGGAAGGACAGGCAGGTCAATTGATTGGGAGTGATCCGGGTCCGGTGGACGGCCCGGATGATCAGCGAGGCCGCCGGCCGGTTGAAGTGTCTGTTGAGTCTGAGGAACGGCGGGATGAACCGGGCCTCCGTCTTGTCGACGGATTTCCGGATGCCGGAGTCAGCTTCGGAGGCGGGGAGCGATTTCCCTCTGGGCATAGGCCAAGTCCTCGGGGGTGTCGATTTCAACCCAGGGACGCCGGGCCGTGAAAGCCATGCCGAACATCCGGTCCGCGCCTCCGCTCTCGGCGAGGAGGCGCTCGAATCCCCGCTCGAAGAAATGGTGGAATTCCCCCCGGGCCTCGAGGTCGTCGTAAATCCGCCGGAGGCCGGGGATGATCTCCCGGGCGATTTTGTAGAGGCCGATGGCCTCTCCCAAACAGGTCCGGGGGGCGAGGTGCTTGCCGATATCGACGACCCAGCCGTCCCGTCCGATGACCTTGACTTCCTCGGCCTCGAGGGGGATGTCGGCGTCCACGGCGACGCAATTCGCGGCCGGATGGCGGGCCAGGTCCTCGAGGATCGTTCGGTCGAAGAGGACATCCCCGTTGGCCAGGAGAAAATCGGAATCGAGGACCCTCAAGGCCAGGTTGAGGGAACAGGCCGTGTTCGTCTCGGCAAACCGATCGTTGACGATGATGCTCACGCCGGAGGCGGCCCGGTCGGCGATGAACCGCTCGACGAGGTCGCGGCGATAGCCGGCGACGAGGACGATCTCCTCGACGCCCGCGGCCTGAAAATCGTCCAGACAGCGGTCGAGGATCGTTCGTCCGGAGAGGCGGAGAAGACATTTCGGCCCGCCGTCGGACAGGCCTTGGAGCCGGAGGCCGCGGCCGGCGCACAGGATGACGCCCTTCAACGTCTCTCGACTCATGGGAGGACGCCCGTATTATCCTCCAACGCCGGAAAAAAGCAACCTGTCATGCTCCGGCCGTATTCAGACGACGATCAGGTCACATTTTCCAGGTCCCGGCGACGATGACGTTCGCCCCGGTCGTGCCCGAAGCCTCCTCCGAGGCGAGAAACCGCACCGCGGCCGCGACATCGGAGGGGCGGCCGACGGCCGAAGGCCGGACCGGCCGGCCGGCCGGGAGAACCCCGCCTTCGAGAAGGCCTGGGGAGACCATGTTGACCGTGACGCCCGAACCCGCCTCGGCCGCGGCCGCGGTCCTGGTCAGGAGAAGAAGGGCGGCTTTCGCCGCGGCATACGGCAGGATCGTCGGAAAAGCCGCCGCCTGCTCGATCCGGCCGAATCCGAGGTTGACGATCCGGCCCCAACGTCGGCGTCTCATCCCGGGCAAGACGGCTTTCAGGCAGTGATAGGCCGAGAGGAGGTTTCCACGGACCATGGCCTCCCAGTCGGCCGCCGACAGGGCGTCCCAAGGCTTGACGAGGATGGGCCCGACGTTGTTGACGAGGATATCGACCCGGCCGAAGGTCCGGACGACCCGGCGGACAAGGTCCCGGGCCCGGACGGCGTCGCCCAGATCGGCCTCGAAAACGGCGGACTCGGCGCCCGCGCGCCGGACGAGGCCAGCCGTCGCTTCGCCGTCGGTTCCGAGGCGCCGGACATGGACGGCGACGGCCTCGGCCGGACCGGCCAAGGCGGCGGCGATCGCCCGGCCGACGCCCCGCCCTCCTCCCGTGACCAGGGCGACGCGGCGCGCTCTCATGGCCTCCAGTATGAGGTTTTCGAGGTTTGATTTCAACTGGAGGCTGTGCTATAAAAGCGCCCTCATGTCCCAGTCATCTCCCCGCATCCTGATCACCGGGGCTTCGGGCCAAATCGGAACCGAGCTTCTCAAGCTCCTCGGCCTCCGGTACGGACCCGAGAACGTCCTGGCCGCGGACATCCAGCCGCTGCTCCAGGACCCGAATGCGGTCGAGAGCCCGTTCGAGATCCTCGACGTCACCGACGCCGGCCGGGTCGAAGACCTCGTCCGCCGCCGCGGGGTCGATACCGTCTACCATCTGGCCGCCGTCCTCTCGGCCTCCGGGGAGAAGGATCCCCTGAAGGCCTGGAACGTCAACATCCAGGGAACGGTCAACATCCTCGAGGCCGCCCGCAAAGCCGGTCCGGCCCGGGTCTTCATCCCGAGTTCCATCGCCGCCTTCGGGCCGGAAACACCCCGGCTCCGAACCCCCCAAGAGACCGTCCTGCGTCCGACGACGATCTACGGAGTCACCAAGGTCGCCGGAGAGCTTTTGGCCGAATATTACGTCGGGCGTTTCGGTCTCGACGTCCGGGGATGCCGATTCCCCGGAATCATCAGCCACGAGACCCCCCCCGGCGGCGGCACGACCGATTACGCCGTGGCGATTTTCTACGAGGCCGTCCGGACGGGACGCTACGTCTGCTTCCTCCGGGAAGACAGCCGGCTGCCGATGATGTACATGCCCGACTGCTTGAAGTCGATCACGGACCTCATGGCGGCCGATTTCAGCCGGCTCCGCCATCACGCCGACTTCAACATCGCCGCCATGAGCTTCACCCCGGCCGAGCTCGCGGCCGAGATCCGGAAACACATCCCGGGGTTCACGGTCGAATACAAGCCCGATTTCCGGCAGGCCATCGCCGACTCCTGGCCCGAATCGATCGACGATTCCGCCGCCCGCGAGGAATGGGGCTGGCGGCCGGACTATGACCTCGGGGCGATGACCGCGGACATGATCGGCGTCCTCTCCCGCCGGCGGGCCGAAGGCCGGCTCTGAGCTCAGCGGCCGCCGAAGCGAAAGACCAAGCCGACGACGGCCTCCAACCCGCCCAGGTCGACCTCCGAAGACAGCCCTCCCCCTTTTCCGGTCGGAACGAGGGCATACTCCAGGCGGACGTGGATGTCCCAGAACCGGAGGACGGGGATCTCCGCGCCCGCGCCGAGAAAATAGCCGGCTTTCCGGCCGGAGAAGGAGATCTCAGTCTCCAGCCATGACTCCTTGTAGAAGTTGTAAGAGCCGCCCGCCAGGGCAAAAATACTCGCTTTCCCCAGACTCGAATCGAGGCGGATCCCGGCCCGGAGGGAATGGACGCGAAGCCGGAGGTCGTAGCCCTCATCGTCGACCGGGGGGCCGACGGCCGCCGTCTCCCCCGCCGCCCCGAGATATCGATAACCGACGATGAGCCCGAACGGACCGGCCAGGCGCAAGCTCAGATGGGCATGAAGCGGGAACGAGACATCCCCATAAAGCGTCCGGACAGCCTTGTCGGCCGGGACACAGACCCCCCCTCCCCCTCCCAAGGACAGCCATGCCCGACCCGGCCGGGCCCCGGCATCGCCGGCTTCGAGGCCGCGGGGGAGCGCGGCCGCGGCCAGAAGGAGGATCATCCATCCCCCGCGATGCTTCATTTCCGGTTGCCCGCGTCGTCCCGGACCTCGGCCGAAAAGTTGCTTTCCCGGCCGCTGGAATCCACCGCCGTGACGGCGTAGTAATAAGCCGATCCGGCCCGAAGGAACCGGTCCGTGAAGGTCGTCGCCGTGAGAAGAGTCCCGTTGGCTTTCTCGTATCTTTCCCGATTCGTCGACCGATAGACGTTGTACCCGACGGCCTGATCCGAAGTCGTCCGCCAATCCAAAAAAACCGTTTTCGCGTTCGAAAAGAGCGAGGTCAAGACCTGGCTCCGGGCCGTCAGGCCGGCCGGGGCGGACAAGGAGACGACCGGCTGGGCGAGTTCCGCCCCGAGGGCCAGGGAAGCCCGCGTCACCGAGGTCACGAAGTCCATGTTGAGCGTGCTCAGGGTATCGGTCGTCTTGTGATAATGGGGATTCGGGACGCCGGCGTCCTCGATGCCGCAAAGCGCGTGGTAGCCTTGGTCCCAAAAAGGCGAATGGTCGCTGCCCCTGAAGCTCGCATTGACGATTTTGAGGGTCGGGAGGGGCGCGTACCGCTCCGCGGCGGAGAGGTAACGGGCCCCCAGCCAATCCGAGGCGGGGTTGACGATGATGTCGATATCCTCGGAAGGAACGTCCTCGTAGCCGATCATATCCATGTTGACGACCCCGATGATCGTCTCCCCGGCGGCCTTGGCCTTTTGGGCGTAGTGTTTGCTGCCGTAAAGGCCCCATTCTTCGGCCGAGAAACAGATGAACTTCAGGCTGAAGTCAAAGGCGTAGGACGACAGGACGCGGGCGATCTCCATGACCGCGGCCGTGCCGCTGGCGTTGTCGTCCGCCCCGGGGGCGTTGGTCGTCGGTTGGTTGCTCGTCGAATCGTAATGGGCGCAGAGGATGACCGAACGATCGGCGTTCGATTTCCCCGGCAGGACGGCGACGATGTTGCGCGTCGTCCGGGTTCCCGCGAAGAGGAACGGATCGTAGGACGTCTCGAGGCCCGGCAGAGAGGAAAAATGCTCGAAGAGGAAGGTCCCGGCGTACTCACAGGCGGCCGTCGAGGCATAGCGCGTCCGGAAATCCTGGAGGTCCTGGATATTCTTGGTCAGGTTGGCCTTGGAGACGAGGCTGACGAACTGGGGAATGAGTTCGGCCGCCCGGCGGCGAAGACGGACGTCGGCCTCGGCCGCCGATACGGCCCTCTCCCGCCCCGGCCTGACGACGGGAAAACGATCCTCGGGGGAGAGTCTCTTGAGCTTGAATTCGGCCGGCAGGATCTCCCTGGCCTCCCGCCCCCCCGACCAGAACAGAACCGTCCATTCGTCGAGAATCCGGACCTCGCCGAAACCCCGAAGCCCCCCGGCCGCCTCCGGCGAACGGAGGAAGACGAGAAAATAGGCTTTCCCCTCCGGGGAAATGTCCAGGATTTCGGCCGGAACTCGGCGGGCCGCGAGTTCGGACAGCTGTTCGTCCGAGGCCAGAATCACCCATGACGTTTCGAGCTCTTGAATCCCGTGAAGTCGGGCCAAAACTTCCGCCGGTAAAATCCAAAGGTCCCCTTTTTCGACCCGGATGAGGGCTTTCTCGGCGGTGTCTCCCGGACCGGAGAGAGCGCCGGCCGCGAGGCCGGCCAGGAGGGCAATGATTCGCCAACCGCCGCTTCGTCGACTCATGGTCTTCGTGGAAAAGACATACCAGATATCCTGAGCCGTTGCAACTCCCTCCCTCGGAGAGTCTTGCCGCGGACGGAAGGCCGGAATAGAATGGCCGCGAGGAGGCGCCATGAAATCACTCGTTTTCGCGATCCTGGCTTCAGCGGCCGGACAACCGTCAACCGGCCCCTCGGCGATTCCGGTCCGGCCCGCCCATACCTACTCGATCGTCGCTTTGGACAGGACGACGGGCGAGCTGGGGGCGGCCGTCCAATCGCACTGGTTCAGCGTCGGCTCTCTCGTGCCCTGGATCGAGGCCGGGATCGGCGCCGTCTGCACCCAATCCTTCGTCGAGGCCTCCTACGGCCCCCTCGGCCTCGAGCTCATGCGGGCGGGGCGGACCGCCGAGGAAGCCCTGGCCGGTCTCGTCCGGGCGGACAAGAACGAAGCCGTCCGCCAGGTCGGGATGGTCGACGCCCGCGGCCGGGCGGCCGCCCATACCGGAAGCTCCTGCATCGCAGCCGCCGGCCATCACCTCGGCGACGGCTTCGCCTGCCAGGCCAACATGATGCTCAAGGACACCGTCTGGAAGGCCATGGCTCAGGCCTTCGAGACGACGGGAGGCGAGCTCGTCGACCGTCTTCTAGCCGCCCTCGAAGCCGCCGAGAAGGAAGGCGGCGACATCCGCGGCCGTCAATCGGCGGCCGTGGTCGTCGTCCGCGGACAACCCAGCGGCTTGCCGTGGAAAGACCGCCTCTACGATCTTCGGGTTGAGGACCATCCCCAGCCGCTGGACGAGCTCCGCCGCCTCGTCCGGCTGAACAAAGCCTACAACCACATGAACGCCGGAGACGACCTGCTGACCGAAGGCAAGACGGCCGAAGCCCTGAAAGCCTACGCCCTGGGAATGGAGATCTATCCCGACAACCCAGAGATGGTCTTCTGGCCCGCCGTGACCATGGCCGCGACGGGCCGGGTTGAGGACAGCCTTCCCCTGTTCCGGAAAGTTTTCGCCCTCGACCCGAACTGGGCCGAACTTCTCCGGCGGCTTCCAGCGGCCGGGCAGTTCCCGAAAGACGGGAAGCTCCTCGACCGCATTCTGTCCCTCGTCCCGAAAAAAGAGCGTTGATTCCAGGAGCCGATGACCCTATAATCGGTCGCCGAAAGGCCAATCCATGACCGACCCGTCCTCCGAAGCCCCGAAGCCGCTCGAGCTCCGCCGTGAACTGGGCCTTCTCGCCGCCGTCGCCGCGGGCGTGGGCTCGATCATCGGCTCGGGGATTTTCAAGAAGCCGGCCCTCATGGCCTCCCAGCTCGGCTCGCCCGAACTCCTCATTCTCGTTTGGGTGGTCGCCGGGGTCATGACCCTCTTCGGCGCCCTTTCGATCGCCGAAACGGCCGGCTTGTTCCAAGACCCGGGCGGGCAATACGCTTACTTCAACAAAGGCTACGGCCGCTTCGTCGGCTATCTCTACGGCTGGGCCGTCTTCATCGTCACCCAGACCGGATCGCTGGCGGCCATCGCCTACGTCTTTTCGGACTCCCTGGGATATTTCGTGAAATTCCCCCGGCTTTCGGCGGCCTGGGAAAGCTTTTCCATCCCCGTCCCCGGCATCGGGGCCATGACTCCCTTCAAATCCATCGGCCTTAAACTGACGACGATCGGCCTGGTCCTCTTCCTGACGGCCATGAACTATCTCGGGGTCAGGTTCGGCAACGCCATCGCCGTCGTCTTCTCGGCCCTCAAGGTCGGCGTCCTGGCGGCGATCGTCGTCCTGGCCTTCACCTTGGGCCACGGCAGCGTGGAGAACTTCACCGCCTCCGTTCCGGCCGCGGCCGGCTCGCCGTCGGTCTTCCTGATGTTCATCATGGCCATGGCCGGCGCCTTCTGGTCCTATGACGCCTGGATCAACATGACCTTCTTGTCCGGGGAGATCAAGAACGTCCAGAGGAACCTCCCCCGGGCCATGGCCATGACCGTCCTCATCGTCATCGCCGTCTACGTCCTCATCAACCTGGCCTACATCTATGTCATTCCCGTCCCGAAGATGGCCGCGAAATACTCGGAAAGCTACCTTGTCGCCGTCGACGTCGCCGAAAGCTTTCTCGGACGATGGGGAGCGGCGGCGATCGCCCTGGCGATCATGATCTCGACTTTCGGGGCCGTCAACAGCATCGCCATGACCTCGGCCAGGGTCTACTTCGCCATGGCCAGGGAGAAGCTCTTCTTCCGGAAGCTCGGCCGCGTCCATCCCAGATTCCGGACTCCGGCCACGGCCCTGGCCGTCCAGGGGATCTGGGCGTCCCTCCTCGTGTTCAGCGGGACATTCGACCAGCTGACGGATATGTTGATCTTCGTCAGTTGGGTCTTCTACGCCCTGGCCGCCCTCAGCGTCTTCACCCTCCGCCGGCGGATGCCCGACGCTCCGCGCCCCTACAAGGTCTGGGGATATCCGGCCACGCCGATCCTCTTCATCCTCTTCGCCTCCGTCTATATCGTCTTCACCCTCTACACGGACATCATGAATTTCCGTTCCGGGCAGGCCCCGATCATCAATTCCCTGATGGGCCTAATCTGGGTCGCCCTCGGCGTTCCCGGATACATCTACTGGCGCCGGAAAAGCCGCCGGGAAGAGCGGGCCGCGAGTCAGACGGATTTTTCCAGGGAAATTCCCCGGTAATACTTCTTGAGGATGTCCTCGTAGGTGGCTCCCTTCTGAGCCATCCGGAAAGCCCCGATCTGGCAGAGCCCGACGCCGTGGCCCCATCCCCTTCCGTCGAAGACGAAATGGCCGGTCCGCCCGTCGGCATCAACCTCCCGGTCGATGACGAAAAGGTTGTCCCGGAGGCCGAGGACCTGGCGGATTTTCATCCCCGTGACGTGGACCTGACCCTCTTGGCCGACGATGAGAAGGTCGAGCAGGCGCTGGGAGGACCCGCGCGTTTTCGGGACGAGGTCGATGAGCCGGCCGACCGGAAAATATTGGTTCAAGCGGTCCTCGAGGTCCTGACGAGAAATTCGAACCTGCCACCGATGGTACTGGGACAAGCCGTCCAGGACCGGCGTCACGGAGTTGACGGGGATTTCGATCAGCCAAATCCGACCGTCCCGTTCGATCCATTTCACGGTCTCCCCCCCCTCGAAGACGTAGCTCGGCAATGATATGGAAACGCCGTCGATCGTCCTAAGAAGGAGAAGGCCCGGAGCCAAGGGAAACGATTTTTCCTCCCCGCCCTCGGACAAGGCGAGCCGGCCGTCCGAAAAGCCTTTGATCGCGCCGAAACGCGAGGGCAGGCGGGAAAAAGCGACCGCCCGGTCGATCATGACCGCGGCCCGGGCCCGGGTCAAAACGGCTCCCCGGGATAGGCCGTCTTGAGGGGTCAAGATCCCGGACGTCAGGAGAAATGCGGCCAAACGACGGTCGGCGGGCTTGATGTCGGCCAGATCCTTGGTCGCCAGGAGGGCTTCCCTCTCGCCGACCAGCGTCCGGACGTGGTCGCCCCAGCCGAAAGCCGAAACGAGGAGGCGGCCCATCGCAAGCGACCCGGACTCCCCGTCGGGAACGGCTTTGCCCGCCGCCTTTCCGGCCTCCGCCGCCGCCCGGACGGCCCAGGAGGAAGCTTCCTCGGGAGTGATGGCTTTTTCGTACCAGCCCGCCTCGGCGGCCGGGTCGGCGATGCCGAGGGCCGCGAGCCGGGCCAAGGGAAGAGCGATGTTCCGGCCGTCGGAAAAAACGGGCGGCACGGCCGCCCCGGCCCGGACGACGAACGCATCCCGACCCTCCCAGAGGCATTCGGTCGATCTCAAGTAGGGAACGGGCGCCCCACCGAACATCGCCTCGCCGTCCTCGGTCCGGCCCCCGCACGTGCTCATGTAGAGGGCATTGATGAGACGGCCCCCGTAAACGGCCGTTTCCCCCCTGGTTTCGTCGACCGCCCGGCTGCTGAGGGGATGCTCGACGCCCAAACCATCGTAGACCTGGGAGACGGGCGTGGCGTAGAGGTCGAATCCCAGGTCTTCGAACTGGCCGATGTTCTTCAAGGCATAGGTCCGGGCCGCGACGGCCTGGGCCTTTTGGGCCTCGATTTCTCCGTAAATCTGTGGCGACAGCTCGCCCGGCAAGACCCCCTTGAGGTAATCCTCGACATTCAAGATGTTGATGAGCAGAAGGCCCCTCCGGCTCCCCCGGAGGACGAAGATCCCGCGGTAGGGCTTTCCGTCGTAGGCGAGGTAGCTCTGGGGATTCGAGGGGATGAAATAGAGAGTCGTCCGTTCGTCGAGGTCGAGGAGTTCGTCGTTGACGAGAAGCCATCGCGGCCTGGACGTCGGTTCGGTGACGTCCTCCCGGACGATCCAGGCTTCCCCGGTCCCCAAGAGATTAAGCTTCTTGATGAATTGAAGGGCTTCGCCCCGGGTCGGGAAATCGCCCGCCCTGACCTGAAAAACGCCTTCCAGCCCTCCGGCTTTGTCTTCGACGACCAGAATCCTTCCGGCGATTTTTTTCCGAAGCTCCTTGGCCGCTTTCTCCGCCTCATCGCGCCGGCGGGCTTGGGCGGCGACGACCGTGAATTTCTCGCTCAGCAGCTCCTTGGTCGCACGAACCCTGACGTCCGAAACATCGTGGCCGAGGAGCTTGTAGCCGGCGTCGGCCAGATAGAGCTTGAGGCCCGAGGAGGCCCGGATGCGGACGTCCTCCAGGTTGACTCCCAGGGCGACCCGGATGACGGGACGGGGAATCAGGAACCCTTGGAAAAAGGTCGCCTCCTGGGCAAACTCGGCCGGCCTTCCCCCCAGGAAGAAAATAAGGCAGAAAGCCAGAAAAAAATATTTTTTGCTCCTTCGGAAGATGGGCGGCATGGTCTTTTGCTGGGGACTTTCGGGCTAAATGTATAATGTTTATAGCATATTGTCAAGAATTATTTACAATATATGCCGCTCTCCGCCGAGGGGATACAACCTGTGGGGGGTCATGTTCGGCCGAAAGGAATCCCTATCCTAGCCGAAAGAGGCATCGATGTCAATTCCCAGCCGCGTTCGCCTTTGGCCGAGCCGGCCGAGCCCCGGTTTTGACTTTTGGGGACTTTCGGCTATAATCTTCCTTCCAAAATTCCGCGGAGACGCATCCATCATGCCGAACATCGGTTCTTACGAAGAGCGCCTGAAGGATTTCCAATGGT
>VGJF01000105.1 GCA_016867585.1 Candidatus Aminicenantota bacterium
TCGGCGTCGAGCTGATGAAGCGGATGAATGAGGTGGCCGAAGAATACTACCGGAAATATTCCCTTAAAAGTGAAATCCGGCTGACCCCGAACGACACCCGAGAATATGACCATCCTCCGAAATCTTCGACAAGCCGATATCTCGAAAACATGCTTAAACTGTTCGACGAGGGGGCGAAAGCGGGCGGAAACCTCTTGTCGATTGAAAGCATCGGAGGCAAGGAGATCTGTGACGACGCCTTGACCGCCTGCGACATCCGCCGCGTCGTCTTCGCTCTCGCGGTCGTCGGCGTTCGGGATATGAAGTTTCTGTGGAGACAGATCGTCGAAATTGCGCGGAAGAACGGAAAAATCGCCGGAGGCGATACCGCCTGCGGTTTCGGCAACACCGCCATGGTGCTGGCCGATCGACAGTACATCCCCCGCGTCTTTGCCGCCGTCGTGAGGGTCATCACCGCCGTGAGAAGCCTAGTGGCGGTCGAAGAAGGGGCGACCGGACCGGATAAGGATTGCGGCTACGAAGGCGTCTACCTCAAGGCCATCGCCGGCATTCCCATTTCCATGGAGGGCAAGACGTCGGCCTGCGCCCATTTCAGCCCGGTCGGAAATGTCGCTTCCGCCTGCGCCGATCTCTGGAGCAATGAATCGATCCAGAACATCAAGCTTCTCGGCGGCATGTCGCCGGCGGTCTATCTCGAACAACTGGAATATGATGCCCGCTTGATGAACACCGCATCCGGGCAAGGACCCTCGACCGCCCGGATGCTCCAGAACCTGATGGTCGAGTCCGACATCCATACCGATCCTCAGGCGCTAGTTTTGGCTCCCGACATCGTGATTGAAATCTCCAAAGAAATCGTCCGTGGCAGAGATTATTTGGAGGCCACCGTCAAAGGGGCCCTGAAAGCCCTGGAGATCATCGGGGCCGCGGTCCGGGAAGGACGTCTGGTTGTTCCCAAAAAAGAAATCATCTGGATCGACCGAATCCAAAACCAGCTTGCCTCCATTCCTTTGGAAGAAGGCCGATTCATCGAGGATATGTTGCCAAAGCTGGACAAGACAAAATTCGACGCCCGGGAATACGGCCTCTGATCCTCGGCGGGGGAGAAGGCTGTCCCCGATCAGATCTTCAACGGCTTTCCCGGATTGAGGATGGCCTCCTCGACGATTCCCTTGAGGTGAGGGAAGGGATCGCGCCCGTGTGGGAGAGCCAGGGCGTTGATGAATTCGTCTTGAAAGTCCTTCTCGTTGGTCAGCTCTAAATACTCCACCCGCCTCGCCATTTCGTCCGCCTCAATTCTCTTCTCCCGGTTCAGCAAGGCGATCCTCGCGCCGTCTCCGGCGGCATTTCCAACGGCTGAGATTCGGTTCAGATTGCAGTCCGGAAACATCCCCAGAATAAGAGCTTTTTGGGGGTCCACATAACTCCCAAAGGCGCCGGCCAAGACGACCCTGTCGAGCTCCTCGATCCCCATTTTTTTCATCAACAATTTTGCTCCCGTGTAGAGGGCGCCTTTGGCCAACTGAACATTCCGGACATCCTGCTGAGAGATCGTAATATCCCTTCCCCCCGATGTTTCTTCCTTCCAGGCGATGACGAACTCGGGGACCCCGTCGGAGCGTTTCAACCGGGGGGTGGGAATGTCCTTCCGGAAACGTCCGGTCTTATCGATGAGTCCCGTTCGGTACAGTTCGGCGACGCCATCAATGATCCCCGAACCGCATATCCCCTTCGCTTCGGGATTTCGAATCTCATCGTTCCATCCGTCCTGGCCGACGACCTTGAATCTCACCTTCCAGGTCCGGGGATCGATCTGAATCCTTTCCACGGCGCCCGGCGCGGCCCGCATGCCATATTTAATATGGGCGCCCTCGAGAGCCGGACCCGTGGCGCACGAGGCGGACATGAGTTTCTTCCGGTTTCCCATCACCAGTTCCCCGTTCGTTCCGATATCGATGATCAGAAGCCGGTCGTCCTGATGATAGGGTTCTTCGGTGATGAGGACGCCAACATTATCCGCCCCCACAAAACCTGCTTCCACGGGTAAGACATGGATCTTGGCGGATGGGTGAACTGTTAATCCGAGCTCTCGGGCTTTCACGTCGAAGGAGCGGCGGATGACGGGAGGGAAGGGAGACAACCCCAGGAATTCGGGGCTGATCTTGAGGAAAAGGTGGTGCATGACCGTGTTTCCGACGACCGTCACGTCGAGAATGTCTTCGGGGCGGAGACGACATTGTTGAGTCAATGTTTCTATGAGACGGTTCAATCCTTCGATGATCGACCGGTGGATCGTTTCGAGGCCTTCGGGTCGGTTCGTCGTGTAGGCGATCCTAGACATGATGTCTTCCCCATAAATCACCTGGGGATTCATGATCGCTTCGGTGGCGATGAGTTCCCCGGTCTGAAGGTGGCAGAGATAGGCCACCACGGTCGTCGTCCCTACGTCGACGGCGAACCCGTAGATGGCGGCGGCTTTTCCGGGCCGGATATCGATAATCTCTTTGTCCATCCAGACGGTGGCCGTGGCCTTCCAGCGTCCCTGGCGCAAAACGGAAGGCAGGCGGAGAAGCGCAAGGTGGTCGATCTCGAGAGGAGGGAGAGAATAATTCTCTCTAAGGGCTTTTTGAAGCCGATCGAAATCTCCGAGAAGGTTGTGAAGCGTGGGGGGGGGAAGTTCGACCTCGTACAAGGAGACGGCGGGTTTTAAAGCCATCGACCGGCGGGTGGCCTCTTTTCTCGCCACCTGTCTTCCGATCCGGCTCTCTTCCGGAACAAAGATCAGGGCCTCACTCCAGATCTGGGCGGCACAGGCTAAGCGATAACCCAGGGCTCTCTCTTTTTCATCGATAAACTCATTCTCCTCCTCCGTGAAGGGAGAAAGATGACCCGATTCCAACCGGACTTTGCATTTCCCGCAGTTCCGCTCCCCGCCGCACAGAGATTCTATTCCCACGCCCAACTCCCGCGAGGCGTCGATAATCGTTTTCCCCTCCGCTATGTCGCCCCGCCTTCCGGAGGGTTGAAAAATCACCTGAAACGTCTTCATCGTCGTTTTCTCCATGATCACGCTGCTTTTTCCGCCTTAATTCAAGATCAGCGGGCCGAGGCGTCCAAAGTCCGGTATATTTTTCTTAGTCGTAGGAGTGAGGGAGCATCATGAAGACCGCACGTCGACGATAAAATCAAGCCTCCCTCTTCGACCAAAGCCCTGATCTCTTCGACCCAGGAAAGGTCCTCCTCGAGCTCCCAACCCTCTTCAAGCAGCCAGGCTGTCCGAAGACCGGCGATGAGGGTCACTTGGTCTCGATACTGACGCTTGAATTCAAGAAGATCGACGCACTCCGCTTCGAGAGAGAAGAACCGCGTCCCGAGGTTCACGAGGTCGGGGAGAATCGGTAAGAGATTGCCGTCGGAATGCCAGCCCCAGAGAGATCCCGGCAATGATAATACGGCGAACAAACGCCGATAGATCGGAAGAAGCCATTCTCTGAAGATCAAGGGCGAAAAGTACATGCTCCGGTCATAGGCCATATCTTCACAGATCAGGACGGGTTCTCCCTGGATGATCCCGATGGTTCTGAGATCCTTTTCGAACATCTCGACCTTGGCGGCGATTCTTCTTTTGAGAGCGGAAGATCTCCGGCCCATTTCCTGTAGGAGGGAAAGAAGGCCTTCGGCTTTGGCCAGACGCTCAAAAGGGCCATCGATCGTCAGACCGAAGCCGAGGCCGGCCTTGGAGCAGAGTGCCTTTGCTTCCTGGAGGTCTGAAGGAAGTGATGATTCCGTCCAGTGGTAAAAAAAGACATCGGCTCCGATCGACGTAACGAATTCAACAAGTTCCTTTGGGGTTTGATGAAGGCCACCGTCCACATGTCTCTTGTAGGAGATGAACAATTCCCCCCGGAGCAGAAGGCGACTCGATGGGTCGGCCGCAAGACGGGCCAACTTTTCTTTTCCCGTGCCGGGAGCTGTCATGATCGCCTCTTATCCTAAAGCCAGAAACACCCGCATGATTATGTCGAGATTGACCGTCATCGTCAATCCATTTCATCGTCCCCGAGGACCCACCCTATGCCCGCAGTTCCTCGATTTGGCGATCCATCTCCGGCCGGACTCCGGGCGGCGTCAAGGGATAAGTCCTCGAAGGCCTCGCTGACGAAGTTGGAGATGTCATCCCCCGGGCCGGGCCGAATTCAGCCCCCCACTTCCGTGATCAGAATTGCCCCCAAGCTGAAGGCCGCCAGGCCAGGCTCAATCCCAGGCCGATGGCCGAGAGGACGCCTTGACTCATTATTTATGTTCAGGGCTGTCCATAATAAGTTGATCAATCACAAATATTTACAATCGTGGCGATCAGGATTGTCCATACACAAGGAGGTCATAATGGCAAGACAACGTTCAGAAAAGCTGCTGGAGAAAAGAGTTGCACAATTCCGGGAAACGGAGAAACAAATGAGGGCCGGCTTCTGGATCGGCAAGAAGGAATCTAATAAAGGGTCGGCGGCCTCTGGCTGAGAGAAACCGAGACGTCCTCCCTATGCGGAAGCCCCTTTTTCGAAGGGAACAAGGCCGAGACGCTCAAGAAATGAAAGGAAGGATCGGCTTTGCTGGTCGATTAATCCCTTGAAATTTTTTTAGGTCCGCGTGATCGTCGAGGTCATCAATGATGTCGCGCGTGGGGATGTCGACGATCAATTCTTCGGCCCGATACCGCCTGGTCAGATAGCGAATCTGATCGCTATTGGATAACCGGATCGCCTCCCCGATCAAGGCACCGTCGAGCAGAATGGGATGACCTTTCTTCCCGTTGTACCTCGGATGCGCCACGGGGGCGAATTCGTCTTTTTGCGTAATGGCCCGATGCTCGACCGCCAATCTGACCAGAGTCTGGGGCAATAAACGGGGATGATCGGCGAGAACGACGAAAACGCCGCGAAGGGGTGATTTCGTCAAAGATTCCGCCCCTATCCTCAATGAGGCAGCCATGCCGTGCTCATGGTCTGGATTATACACGACACGGAGCTTGCCCGCGCGGATCTGTTCGCCATACGGCCCGGATAAAAAGGACCCGATCTGCTCGCGATAAGGGCCGGTGACCACGATGATCTCTTCTACACCGGATTGAAGGACGGCATCGAGAACATGACCCAACACCGCTTGGCCGTTGATCTCGAGCAGCAACTTATTTGTGCCGAAGCGCTTGGATCCGCCGGCAGCTAACACGACGGCGGCGTATCCTTCCAAAGCCTTCACCGAGTCTCGCTCGAAAATAAAAATGGCCTTTCTTTGGAAAGCGAAAAAGACGACGAGCCCTCCCCCTCCTCACGGAATGGGATCGTCTTTCACCAGAAAAGGATAGTCTCAACCACCGGCCGCTGTCAAGACCCGGGGAGCCTGAGGGCCTGCGTCCTAGAAGTGAGGAAGAGGGATATGCCTCCCCCCGCACTCAGCGGACGTCGACCTCGACGGTGAAAAACTTGAAGTCCTTGTAGACGACGTTCGTCTCGGAGCGGACGAACGCCCGTCCGCGCTCGTTGAGATAGGCCTCCTGGATTTGGAAGCGGGTCGGGAAGCGGATGCCGTTCTTCTCGGCGCTGAATTCGGAGCGGATGGTCAAGCGGGGCTTCCAGCCGATCCGCTCGCCGAACTTTTCCACGGATTCATGATGGCGGACGCGGCTCTTGTCCCACTCGATCTTCAGGATGTCCGCCGTTTCGGAGTCGATCCAAGCCTTGCCGAAGAGGTTGGTCGTCTCCGGCGCGCCGGATTTGGGCTTGGCCTCGAGGATCACGACCAGCCTTCGAGCGATCTTTTCGGTCCCGACGATCGCGTAATCGCAATCGCCCTGGAACCGCTTCGCCAGCAGGCCGACCGGGCTCAACAGGACCGATCCGAAGACGAAGATCGCCGTTTTGAGCCGAGCGTTAGGCTCGTTTATTTTCTTGCCGTTCTCGGACAGAAGCGTCCTATTTTCCCGGATCTCCCCGCCGGCGCGGACGCACTGGTAGTCGTAGATATAGGAGGTCAGGATTTTGGGGGACCGGATCTCGCCTTTAATCCAGCGGCCGCCGGGAAGAGACACCCAATCGGAAGCCGTCGCGGCGGGCTTTTTTCCGTCGTAGGTGGGGTCGATCTTTTCCGAGATTTCCTCCCGGCAGATGAAATCGAGGGCCGCATTTTCGAGTTTGCGGCAGTATTCGGCCGTTTTCTTGAGCAGAGCTTCGAGGTCGACGTTCGCCCGGAGCTGCGCCGCCGGCTTGGTTTGGGCCGGTCGGGAGGTCACCTCGGCTTCGGCGGCAATCGCCGGGAAGAGAGCGGCGATGAACACGCCGAAAACGAGCCTTCGCGCCGGCCTCCAGGCCGGTCCCCGGCCGATCTCCTCCGTCCGTCCCGGCCTATTCAATATGGAAATCCCTGGCGATCAAGGACATTCGGCCGTCCTTTCCGACGGCCGTGATCAGCAGCCGGTATTCATCGGCCTCGACCTCGGGAATTTCCGTCCGGAGGAGGCAGGCGCCGAGGCCACGGCTTTCGGTTTTTCCGGCGACGGCGAGAGAAAGGGGGATTTCGTCGTTCGTCAGAAGGTCGAGGAGCCTGGCCGTGAATTCGAGGCCTTCAGCGAAGCCCTCCGGCCCGGTCCAGGGGACGAGCATCCAAACCTCCGTCCCCTTTCCCAATTTCGTCTCGGACGAAGGGCTGTATTGGGACGGGTCGAAAAGGAACCTCTCGGACAGGGCGGCGGGCCCCGTTTTTTTCGAACCTCCGGGCGGCGCTCCCTGGATGAGATAGCGGGCGCCCCGGTTGGCCCGGAGGAACAACGGCGGGAGGAGGCGGAACTCCGGGGACGATTCGGAAACGGCCGCCGTCGTCGCGCCCACGGCGGCGGCTCCCGTCTCGAGATCCCGGATGACGACCCGGCAGCGGTAGACGCCCGGCGGGGCGGCCGCCCAGGCCGCGAGATAGAAGACGTCGTCCTTCGTCGAGGCCGGCCGCTCGACGCTTCTCGTCAGGACGACGATCTCGTCGTTCCGGTCATAGGCCAGGGCGAGGACCTCGACGGGGCCTCCGGCCCATTTCTCCCGCATTTCCCGGGCGGGAAGCCCGGCCAGCAGACACAGGCCTCCGTCTTGGCCCGCTCCCGTCGCCAGGGCCGTCAGGGGAAAGCGAAGAGGGACCTGCCCCGCGGGTTTTTCGGCCAGGGCCAGGTCGACGAGGTGGAGCTCCTTTTCGATCTTCGTATAATCGGCGAAAAGCTTGGGATTGAGATACCCCGCCTGGGTTCGGACCTCGCATCCCGGCCGCGTCACCTCGACCTTGATCTTGTGATATTTCCCGTCCCACGATTCGCCGACCGGTTAGCCGAGGACGTAGTAGGCGGCCGTCAGGGTTTGGATTTTGCGGAAATGCCCCTCGGAATTGTTCAGGACTCCGAGATATTCCCCGCCGGTCGTTTGGGCGATGCGCCTCAACGTCGCGGCCCCCCGCGCGCTCTCCGGCACCATCAGCTTGAACGCGTCGAGCTCGGTCGTGTCGATCGGATAGACGACGATGTTGGAGGTGGCGAATTCCGCGAGCATGGCCTCATGGGCGACGCGGATGTCGGCGTTCAGGTCCCTTCGAAAGCCGCCTTCTTTCGGGTAGACGAGGGGAAAGGGGATTCCTTTGGAGAACAGGACGAAGGTTTTTTGTCCCGGCACATAACGCAAGGCCTGGGCCAGAGCCGTCATGTGGGCGATATAGCGGCGGGCTTGATAGCGGGCGTCGCTCCCGTGGGCCGGCGCGGCTCCGCCTTCTTGACCGGGATTCGTGCTCGCCCGGGATTCCGCCGTCGCCGTCCGGGCATCGACGGCCCCTCCCGACGAGACCTCGCCCTCACCGGCACCCTCCACGCTCCCAAAGGCGTCCGCGACTCCGAGCTTCTCGACGGCCCGGCGGGCCTGGGCATGGGAGGTCGTCAGATATTCGAGGATTCTGAGGCGGCCGAAGAGGGAGTATGTCAGAACCGCGACCTCGTCCGTGGGCAGGAGGCTCGACTCGAGATATTTCAGCGCGGCCTTGCGGGCGAGAACGACGCCCTGGGCGTCCGAATAGCCGAAATCGAAAATGAAGAAGAGCTTGCGGTTGAGGAGGGCCGGCTTGGCGGGCAGCGGCGTGGCCGCGACGCGGGCCTTCGCCGGCTCTTCCTCGTCGGACGGGATCGACAGGGCGTGGCGTTCGAATTCGGTCAGCTCGACGCGTTTTCCGTTGTCGGTCAGGACGAAGTCCTCCTTGCGGAGGTCGGTCACCGGATTTCCGGATTTATCCAGGACGACAACCTGGATGAGCTTGAGGGTGACGCCGACCTCATGCTGAAGCTGGCGGGGGATGTCCTCGGGAGAGGACAGGGGCGGCAAAATTGCGGACAGAAAGATGACGATCGCCGCTTTCCCCAGGGAGGCGAAGGCGCTTTTATTCACCGTATCCATATAGGCAGCAAGGATGATGCCAATTCCGCGGTCAGCGCAGGGTCAGCGGGGCTGTGGCGAAGGATAACGTCCCCGACGTCGTCTCCTCGGCGTAGAGGAAAAGGACATAGGATCCGGCCGCGGCGCCGCTCAGCGAGACCTCGAAGAACTGGACGAACGTCTCGCCCTGGTCGTGCCGGTCGTGGAGGATCACCGGAAGCGGCAGGCGGCTCCCCGTGGCCATGTCGACCAAGGCGGCCCGGACGGCGATCTTGGCCTCGTCGATGCCCATGATCGTGCAGGGGACCGCGCCGTAAATGCGGAAAGTCCCCCACGGCAGGGGAGCGACCGCCGGGGCGTAACGCTCGACGTCGAAGGGGTAGACCCTCAGCCAGGCCAGGCCCCGCCCGCCCTCGCCCCTCGCTCCGGAAGCCCGCCCCTCGAGAAAAACCTGCCCCGTCTCGGGAGTCAGGAGGAGCGGGGAATGAAGCCGGAGGCCGGCCGTTTGAACGGGCGGAATGAAAACGCGGGCCGAAGCCACGGCCGAGATCCCCGTGTCCAGATCGCGGAGGACGAGCCGGCATCTATACGGTCCGGCTTTGACCGAAGCGCCGGCGGTGAAGAACACGGGCCGGCTCCCGAATCGGGCGAGGGTGTCGACCGACCGCCTCATGTCGGCCAGGGCTCCCTCTTCGTCGAAGACGAAGGTCACGATCTCGACCTTGTCGCCGCCGAGCTTCTCGACCGTCTCGGCCGGAATCCGCGAAACCATGAGGACGTTCGTCCCGCCGGCCGGGGGGCAGGCCAGGGCGGCCATCGCGGCCGGGAGCGGCGCTTGGAACAAGGGCCGGTCGGAGAGGGCGAGATCGAGGAGGTGGAGCTGCCGCTCCATCTCCGAAAGCTCGGCGAAGGGACGGGGGTTGAAAAAGCCCTTCTGGGCGCGGACGTCCACCCCCCTCCTTTTGACCTTGACCTTGATCTCGTGGTAGGCGCCGTCCCAGGCTTCGGTGACCGGATAGCCGAGGACGTAGAAGGTCCCCGTCATTTCCTCGAGGCGCCCGAGATTCCGCCGGTATTCGTCGATATTCCCGTAGTATTTCCCCCCGGTGACCGAGGCGAAGCGCTCCAGGGAATAGCGGCCCGTCACCCGCTCGTCCTTGAAAACGAGGTTCGTGTTCTGATGGACACCCTCTTCGGTGAAGAGGTTGCGGTAGCGGGCCTCGAACGTCGCTTCGTCGTAGTCGAACAGGGTCGGAACGACGGCGGCCTCCCGGGTGTCGAAAGCGAACATCGAGCAGTTGGCCGAGGCGAGCTCTTTGAGCATGGCCTCGTTCTGGGTCCGGAGGACGTGGTCCCCGGCGTCGAAAGCCCGGGGACGGCTGCTGTTCGTCGGATTTCCTTCCTGGTTTCCGTAGATCAGGGAATTGGCGATCCCGGTGGAGAAGAGAAGCAGGAGCTTCTGGCCGGGAACGTAGCGGAGGGCGCGGGCGAAGGACGTGAGCTTGAGGATGAAGTTCTGGGCCTGGCTCTTGGATTCCTGGCGCCGCCAGTTGAAAATCGGCGTCTTGCTGGCGGGGGCCGGGGCGGCCTCGGTCTGCAACCCGGCGATGTCGCCCCCGCCATGGAGTTCGGGGGGAGCCTCGATTTCGGTCTGCAGCCGCCAGTACTCCTGCTCGATGTCCTCCGCCCGGCCGGCGATGCCCTTGAGGCCGAGCGTTTCGAGGGCCTCGCGGACCTTGGGGATGTC
>VGJF01000106.1 GCA_016867585.1 Candidatus Aminicenantota bacterium
GCTCTTCGAGGAACAGCTCGAGAGAGCCCTTGCCGACGATGATGAACTTCATCTTCGGAGCGCGGGACTTCAGAAGACGGGCGGCGTCGATCAAATAAGTGTGGCCCTTGTGGCTTTCGAGATGGGCGACGATCCCGACGAGGTAGTCGTCGGGAGCGAAGCCGAATTCGCGGCGGAGGAAATCCCGGTCGGTGACCTCCTCGAAAGGGGCGAAGTCGATCCCCGACGGGACGACGGCGATCTTTTCGGGGGGGATGCTTCCCTGGAGGAGGACGTCGCGGACGCCCTCGGAAATGGCGACGACGAGGTCGATGTCCCGGGAGTACTTCCGGCGGGAGAAAAGGTTCTTCTTCAGGGCGAAATCGACCCGCCGGGAAATGATCCGGATGGGAACCTGGGCCCGCCGGGCGGCCCGGCCGCCGACGGCGACGGCATGGGCGTCGTGGAAATGGGCCAGGGCGCAGCCCTCCCGCCGCATCGCCCGGGCGATCCGGAAGGAGGCCCGGAAGTCGGCTTCTCCCTTGACCCGGACCGGCAGGACGGGGAGGTTCTCGGCGGCCGCCTTCTCATGGAGCGGGGATTCCGCCTGGACGACGAACCTCAGGGGATAGCCCCGCTTCCGGATTTCCCGGGCCAGGAGGAGGGCTTGGCGCTGGCCGCCCCGCCACTCTCGTCCGACATCAATCTGGAAAAGGCTCAATCCGCTCTCCTTTTTTCCAGATTTCCCTGAGCTTGGCGTACCGGACGAAGATGCTATAGCCGTTCAGGACGGAGATGACGAGGCCGGCGAAGCCGTCCTGGAAGCCCCGTTTGAACACGTAGGATTTCACGAACCGGCCGAAGGGCTGGAGGAGGAGGTGATGCCAGCGGCACTTCTTTTTCTCGGCGTAGAGTTTCTGGGCCCCCAGGTCGGAAAAACGGTTGATCCGGGCGAGGTGGTCGGCGATGTTCCGGTAGGTGAAATGGAGGATGTTCCCCTTGAGTTTCCGGACCTCGCCCGAGACGGCCAGGGATTCGTGGAGGTAGGACCCCTCCCAGCGGGCCCGGTCCTTGCGGAAGAGCCGGACCTTCCGGTCCGGGTACCACCCCGAGTGTTTGATCCATCGGCCGAGGTAGAAGACCCGGCGGGGCATGGAGAAGGCCGCGCAAGCCGGTTCATCATCGAGGATCTCTTTCAGTTCGTCGCGAAGCTCGGGCGAAAGCCTTTCGTCGGCGTCGAGGGACAGGATCCAGGGATGGGAGGCCAGGCTGTTTCCGAAATTTTTCTGGTCGGCGAAATTCGTCCAGGCCCGCTCATAAATCTTGTCGGTGTGCTTGCGGGCAAGCTTGACCGTCCGGTCCGTGCTATGGCTGTCGACGACGATGATCTCGGAGGCGATGTCCTCCAGGCTGAGGAGGGCGGCTTCGATGTTCGCCTCCTCGTTCCGGGTGATGACCACCGCCGAGATCTTCACGGCCTTGAAATTAACACAGGGTTAACCCTAAGGCAAGACGGGAGATGTCCGGCCGCCGAAGCGGAATCGGTCAGGCGGAGTGGGGCGCGGGGCGCCAGGGACGGGAAGGACGGCCTTGGCCCTTGCCCCGGCTCCCCCCGCTCTCCGCGGCCCGAGAAGGCGCCGAGAATTCTAGGCTCATCCCCTGGGCGATGAGGTCGGCCGTGGCCTTCTGGACGGGAATCGGACGGCCGATGAAGCGCTCGATGGCCGCGAGCTTGTCGCCGTAAATTTCGCAGGCCAGGGAAACGGCCTTGCCCGTCCGGCCCGCCCTCCCCGTTCGTCCGATCCGGTGGACGTAGTTTTCGATGTCGAGGGGCAGGTCGAAGTTGACGACCATCTCCAGGCCTTCGATGTGGAGGCCCCGGGCGGCGATGTCGGTGGCGATGAGGTAGGGAAACCGGCCGGCGTGAAAATCGTCCATGACCTTCATCCGCAGGTTTTGCGGAAGGTCGCCGGTCAGCGCCCGGACGTGCAAGCCGCTGCGCTCGAATTTCCCGGCCAAGCGCTCGGCATAGTGCTTCGTGTTCGTGAAAATCAGGGCGTTCCGCGGTTTGAGCTCGTGGAACAAGCCCAGGAGGAGGTCGGCCTTGCTCTGGCTCGGGACCCGATAGAGGACCTGGTCGATGGCCTCGACGGTGACCTCGTCCGGGGTGAGCTCGATGAATTCGGTTTCGTTCATGTGCTGGACGGCGATCTGGCGGGCGAGGCGGTTCAGGGTCGCGCTGAAGAGCATGCTTTGCCGGGATGGCGGCGGCGGAAGAGCCCGGAGGATTCTCCGGAGTTCGGGCATGAAGCCCATGTCGAAGAGGCGGTCGGCCTCGTCGATGACGAGGATGCGGATGTCCCGAAGCCGCAACACTCCCTTGTCCGCAAGGTCGAGGAGCCGTCCGGGGGTCCCGATAATGATGTCCACTCCCCGCTTGAGGAGGGCCCGCTGCCCGTCATAGCCGACCCCTCCGGTAAAACAGCCGACGACGAAGCCGAGGCCCCGGTTGAGAAGCTTGGCCTCGCCCTCGATTTGGATGGCCAGCTCCCGGGTCGGCGCGACGATCAGGGTCCGGCCGCTCCGGCCCGAGGGGTCATTGATGAGCCGGTCGAAAATCGTGATCAGAAAGGCGGCGGTCTTCCCCGTTCCCGTCTGGGACTGGACGGCGGCGTCGCGGCCGCGGAGGGTGGCGGCCAGCGTGCGGGCCTGGACGTCCGTCGTCTCGGTGTACCCCCGCAAGGCGATCGAGGCGAGGAGGCGGGAGTCGAGGCTCAATTCTTCGAATCGCATGAAAAACAAGTCCTTATGAAAAAATCTTCAACATGAGGGGGATCGTCTCGAAGCAAGTTCTGACAAATTCCGACCAGATGTTAAGGGAGGATTATACGCCGAATGGAACGGGAACTCAAGAAAAATTTCCGCAAATTCCGGAACATCTTGACAAGGGGGCGGCATTCGACAAGACTGGGCCCCGATCCCCTCAAGGAGGCCGACGATGAGCCATCCCCGCGTCCGTCTCGCCGTTTTCGTCTTGACGACCGTCGCCCTCGCCGCTTTTCCGGCCGCGGCTTCGGAGACCAAAAAGCCTTTCACGATCGAAGACTTCTTCTTGGTCAAGTCTCTCCAAGTCGACGACATCACGGCTGACGGCCGCTGGCTGGCCGTCTCGATCTCCACTCCCGCTGACCGCCTCCCGCAGGACAACGCCCGCTACGGCGATCCGACCTATATCGGCCCTTCCCGGGCCGAGCTCCTAGTCGTCGAAACGGCGTCGGGCCGGTCGATTCCGGTCTTCCCGGGGAAAAGACAATTCCGCTCCCCGACCTGGTCGCCGGACGGAAAATCCCTGGCTTATTTCGAGATCCGGGACGGCCGCTACCAAGTCCGGGTTTGGCATCGGGAGTCCGGCAAGAGCGATCCCCTCGTCCTGACGAAGGGAAGGTTCGTCGCGGAAGGGTTCCCCCTCCTCTGGTCCCCCGACGGCAAGACGCTCTATTTCGCCGTCCGGGCCCCCGACTGGGAGGCGAAGTCGGCCGCGCTTTTCCAGGGCGCGACGACCGCCCCGATCATCGTCCTGGACACGAAGGATCCGTTTCTCCAGTGGGACGAAATCCGGCGGCGGTCAAGGCTGGCGATTCCCGCGGCCTGGGATTTCGCCGCCCGGAAAATGACCGAGCTCATGCCCGAGACGCCGATTCTGTCCCTCCGCTCGACGAAGGACGGGACGACGCTGCTCTATGAGAAGGACGTCACCGAAAAGACGAACTACGACGTCATCGGCGGGACGAAGAACAGGCTCGAAGCGTTCCCTCTCCCCGGAGGCCCGTCCCGCGTCCTTCTCGAGCCCTACGAGCAACGCGCCATCACCTGGTCCCGCGACCGCAAAATCCTGGCCTATGCCGACAAGGGAAACGTCTTCGTCATGGGCCTCGACGACAAGGCCCCGCGCCAGCTCACCGGGGAGAAAGAGAGCCCGGCGCCGGCCAAGGACGAGGCCGCGAAAAAGACGGCCGAGGCGGCCAAGAAGAAATCGCCGACCTACGGGGTCGTCCGCTTCAGCCCGGACGGGACCCTCCTCCTCTGCACGAGCGCCCGGGTCGAGGAAGAGCCCGACAAGGATGACCCGCCCGTGCGCCGACCCGCGCCGCCGCGCCAATATTGGCTCATCGACGTCCGCACGGGAGAAAAGCGGATGATCCACGAGCTCCCCGAGGATGAGGACCTCCGGCCCGAGCTCCAGGTTGTCGATTGGAGCCCCGACGGCGCGTCGCTCTACTTCACGACCTCGGCCAAGGACAAGTATGACCGGGGCCTTGTCCGCTTCGATATCGCCGCCAAATCGTTCACCGACCTCAGGCGGGGCTCGGCCCTTTACGGCCGCTGGCGGATGTCCGAGGACGGGACGGCGTTCGTCTTCACGGAATCCGACGGGGACTTCCCCGACGACCTCTACGCGGCCGACCCGGGATTCCGGAACGTCCGCCGGCTGACCGACCTCAATCCCTGGCTGGCCGAAAAGGCGGTCAGCCGGACCGAACTCATTTCCTATCGGGACACGGACGGGAAAAAACTCACCGGCGTCCTCTATTACCCGGCCAACTACGGAAAGGGGCGGTCCTACCCCCTCGTCACCGAGGTCTACGAAAACTACTTCAACAACGGCTTCAACGGAGCGCTCAACGTCCTGACCTCGGCCGGATACGCCGTCCTCCATCCCTCGGTCAATCTCGTCACCGGCTATCCCGGAGAAGCCTGGGCCAAGGGCGCCCTGGCCGCGGTCAACAAGGTCATCGAGATGGGCGTCGCCGACCCCGAGCGCCTCGGCATCCAGGGGACGAGCTACGGCGGCTACGCGACCGTCCTCCTCCTCACCCAGACCGACCGGTTCAAGGCGGCCATCAACAACTCGGGCAAGGTCGACATGCTCAGCTTCTACACCCAGAGCCCCCGGCTCGGCGTCCGCAACACCCACGCCCCCGAAAAGAGCCAGGACCGGATCGGCGGCACGCTCTGGGAATACCCGGAGCGGTATCTCGCCCACTCGGCCATCCTCCGGGCGGACCGGATCACGACCCCCCTTCTCTGCATCACCGGCGACCTCGACCCCAACGTCGAGGCCGTCCAGTCCCAGGAGATCTTTTACGCCCTGCGGCGCCTGGGGAAGAAATGCGTCTGGCTCCGCTACACCTTCGGCGCCCACGGGGGGCCGAACACCCCCGAGGAGCGGGCCGACATGTACAAGCGGATGATCGACTGGTACGACACGTACCTCAAAGCCGCGAAAAAATAGAAGAGGTCCTCCTCGATCGCGGGGGGATGATCTTCTCCGGCTCGAAGACGACCTTCCGCTCGCCCCTCTCGACGCGGCCGAGCTCGAGGAGGTCGTATCCCGCTTCCCGGCCCGCTCTCAGGGTCCGCTCAACCTCTTTTTCCGGGAATTGTCGCCGTCATCCGGACGTTCGGGGATCGAATCACATGACACCCGCATCTGCATTTTTTAGTGACCACGGGCGGAGCGGCTCCTCTCCTGGCGGCACACGGGGTTTTCGGTCCATAGCCGGGTCCGGGCCAAGACGACGCCGGAGGCCGAGCGGGTCGGGAAATACATGACCCGGCCGGTTCGACTGGATCATCCAGCATCTGCGTTTGATGTTCGCCGCGGAGAGGCCGCCCCCGGAGTGTGCCCTTCAGGATCTCATGGTGGCCGATCCCCCGGCCGAATATTTTCCGTGATCGTTCCCAGGCTCGGAGAGGGAGGTCCAATAGAATTCCGGCCGATGGAGAACGCGGTATTATCCTCGTCGGCGAGCGCAGGATGGGATTTCGAGGCGGAAACATGTCTGCTCCCGGAACCGCGCGAAAAAGCAAATTCCTATCGGGTCTTAGCCAGATCGCGATAGATGGCCATCTGCCGGCGGTCAATGACGCACATCATCAACACTTCGCCGCCGAACTCCGGCGCGCGGAAACCCCACGCATCGAACTTGTCGCCGGGTTCATCGCTGACTTGGCGGACGGCGCCGGTTTCGGTATCGAGATAGACAAGCTGCGGTGACGCGGAGCCGCCAATGGTTCGCGCGTAGGTGATCCACTTTGTTCCCGGCACCCAGTGGGAAATGGATTTGAAACCGCGAAAGTCGGGCAACTCATGGATCGCGTTCGGCACGGAAGCCGACGCCCAGACGACCGTGTCCTGATCGGGCAAGTAGAACATCAAGCGTGTGTCTGTGTCCGTTTGGTTCTGTGTGTAAAGACCGCCACAAGCGCCACCGGGCAACGTGGTAAGTGGTCGCGCTTCGTAACGCACGCCGGCCGGCGTGGCGCGCCAGAGTTGGCCGGCCCCTTGGGCGTTGTCCTTGACGTAGAACAGCGCCGGGCCTTTGGCGTCGAAGCCCCACTCCGGGCCGTTTGAGTGGCGGGACCATTGCGAGATGCCGGTGTCAACGCGATGGTCGCGCCCGGTCGGGCTGCGGAAAAGACCGTTGGCGGGATCAATCTTGCCGACCCAGACATTGAGCTTCGAGTCGAGAAAGACCACCTTGCCTTCGCCCTGCAAGAATTCAGGATCAATGTAGGCGAACTGCGCATCGCCCATCTGCACGTCTTCGGTATCGCCACCTTTGAGGAAAGAAAAAACACTGGCGGCAACGCGATCGCCGGGCGTGCCGAATTCCAGCGCGACTTGCGCGTGTGTCTTCTCCGGCGCGGCGATGACTTCTACGCCGACTCCTGCGGCCTTGAGCTTGGCGACAAACTCCTCGGCGTCGGTTGTGCGGTTGGGATTGCTGTGGGGCTTCTGGCCACCACTGTAAGCGACAATCATCGGCGGGATGCCTTTGCCCTTAGCGACGTGAGTGGCTGGGGAGGCTCTCGCCCATGCGGCGGGGTCCTGCGTGAACGGCGCGGCGCAAAGCTCCGGCAGTTTACCGCCGAAACGGGCTGCGAAACCTTTCAAGTCGTAGGCTTCGGTGTCGAGCGGCACGACACCGCGCAGCGCCGACAACGACAGCCCATGCGCTTTCAAGTAGCCTTCGTCCGTCCCGACCAACGCCACGAGATGCGCGCCAGCCGAGTGCCCCATGAGGAAGATGGCCTCCGGTGCCCCACCGTATGCCTTCGCGTGTTTCCGCATCCACGCGATGGCCGCCGCGACATCCTGCGCCCGGGCGTCGAACCTCACCGCCGGCGCGAGCCGATAGTTGACCGACGCCACAACAAAGCCCTCGCGAACGAACGCCGCTGGCAGGCCGGCGACCTGGCTTTTGTCGCCTCGCGCCCACCCGCCGCCGTGGACCCAGACCAAGACCGGGGCGTTCGTCACGCCCCGCGGCGCGTAGATGTCGAGGCTCGTCAACTTCGGCTCCGCGCCTTCGATCTTCGCGTACGGAAGGTCGAAGAATGTTTTCATCGGCACGCTACCGGCTTGCAGCGCCGCGGGATTTTGCACCGGTTTGCGCTGCCGGTTGCTCGCGTAGAACGTCTTGATCTCCTCCAGCGTCAAGAACCCGTCGCCGTCCTTGTCCATCAGCGTGAACTGCATGACGGGAAACTCTTCCGCGTTCAGCTTGCCGTCGCTGTTCTTGTCGAGTTGTGTGAACCGCTCAACGGGTGGCGTGGCTGTCTGCGCCCAAACGACCGGGCACAGGAACAGTGCGCTGACGGTGATGGCGAGAATGGTTTTCATTTGGTCGTCAGGGTGGCGAGAATCTTGTTGAGCTGATAGTTGGCCATTGCTTCGGTGCAGGTGCCCCAATACGACAGGACGATGATTTGTGTGGCGTTGCCTTTCGACCAACCCACTCCGGCCGCGGAGACCGGCGGCTGACCGGGGCCGGGGACATACTTGAATGTGAATCGCTTGCCGGTGACGACACGACCGCCGATATTGCCGGCGACTCCTTTCCGGCCGGTAAAATATTCGTTGCGTTCCGCGTACTGTTCCAATGCGCGGGTCGCGAAGGTTTTATTGAAGGATCTGGTCACGGCTTCCTGGACGGAGCTTGCGGGCACGGCGTCGGCAAGAACCGAGGGCGCTTCCCGGTTGTCGGCTTGGACTAGCCCAAGTTCGACAGAAAAAAATTTCATAGATTTTTGAGCACTATTTCGAACTTCCCTGCCTGAAGGATTCTTCCCTTTCGCAAAAAGCGGATGAAGTGAAGACCAAGTCCATTGAAAACGGAAGGGGCCTTCTTCTAAATAGAGTTGTGTTCCTCAGGAAAGTCTGCCGGGAAAAGGACGGCAAGTCGCATCATTATTGGATCCTGGTGGAATCGTACCGGACGGCGCGAGGCCCACGGCATCGAACCGTCGCTTATCTGGGCGAGATGGACGAAGCGGGCCGGCTCGGCATCCGACAGGCGGCCCAAAACAGGCGAAGCTATCAGCCGTCCTTGCTCGACGAGGGTGCTCCGGAATGGGTCGAAGTCGATCTCCACGGGGTGCATACCGAGCGGCCTCGCCGATTCGGCGATGTCTGGTTGGCGGTTGAGCTGATGAAGCGATTGGGGCTGGATGAGTTTTTTCAGGAAGCCTTGGGCCGGAGGTCGATGACGACCTCCTGGTCCGCGGTGGTTTCGATCCTGGTCGCGGCCCGGTTTTGCGAGCCGCGGAGCGAGCTTCATGTGGCGGAGCACTTTTACAGTCAGAGCGCCCTGGCCGACCTTTACGGGATTCCTGACTTCGCCATCTATGACAACCGACTTTATCGGGCGATGGACAAGCTCCTTGGTCAAAAAGATCGGCTGCAGGTCTATCTGAAGGAACGGTTGGGCGATCTCTTCCAGATCAACTACGATCTTCTCTTGTACGACGTGACCTCGACCTATTTTGAAGGGGAGGCGGGGCGAAACCCCCAAGCTCAACGCGGCTATTCGCGCGACCATCGGCCGGATTGCAAGCAGGTCCTGATCGCCCTGGTCGTCGCCCGGGAGGGCTTGCCTCTGGGCTATGAGGTGTTTGAAGGCAACCGGCACGACTCCCAGACCGTGGCCGCGATCGTCGAAAAAATCGAGAGGCTCTACGGTCGAGCGGAGCGCATCTGGATCATGGACCGGGGGATGGGGAGCGCGGAGACCCTGCGGCTGCTGAGCCGGGACAATCGGCGCTACATTCTGGGGACGCCGAAGAGCCTGCTGAAAAAGTTCGATCAGGAGCTTGGGCGAGGCGGATGGCGAGAGGTGCATCCGGGGCTCGAGGTCAAGCTTTGCCCGTCGCCCTTTGGGAACCCGCAAGAAGTGTTTATCCTCTGCCGGAGCACGGCCCGGCAGGCCAAAGAAAAAGCCATCCATGATCGCTTTGTGCGGCGTCTGGAGGCGGGATTCAAGAGATTGGAGAAGAGTTGCCGAGGAGGTCGCGTCCGAGGCGTCACGCTCGTGGAGAGACGGCTGGGCCGTCTCCTGGAGCGGTATCAGCGGGCCGGCCGGTTCTTCACGACCGCCGTCACGGAGGAAAAAGACGGTGTTCGATTCGCCTGGGCGAGGCGGGAGGAGAAACTCGCCTGGGCTCGCCGCAGCGAGGGCTGTTACGTTTTGCGCAGCAATGTCCAAGACTGGACGCCGGAAGATCTCTGGACAGCCTACATTCAACTGACCGACGCCGAGGAAGCGTTCCGCATCGAAAAAGACGACCTCCGACTTCGCCCCGTCTGGCACCAAAAAGAGCCTCGCGTCCAGGCTCACATCCTGGTCTGCTTCCTGGCCTATGTCTTGTGGAAGTGTTTCGGACAGATGTGTCGGCAAGCGGGCCTGGGCGACGAGCCCCGGAAAATTATCGAAGAGATCAAAAAGCTACAGTTGAACGATATCGTTCTCCCGACCCGAAAAGGAGTGGATATCCGGTTGCGCTGCGTCACGATGCCCGATCCCGACCTGGCCACGATCCTACACAAGCTCAAGCTGACGCCCCCGAAAAGATTAAAAATCAATCCTCATTTGTAGTGAAGACTCGGAAAAAGATGTGTTGAAAATAGAAGACTTAACCTTCAGAAAACCCCAAAACTGTCGAACTTGGGTTAGCAGGCGCTTGTCATGGATGGTATAATCACTTTGCGAGAAGGGTACATGAGGCCGTGGTTTTTCCAATACCTCCTCTGCCCGAGCTGCGGCAGGGAACTCGACATGCCCTCCGTCGTTGGCCGTAACGGCGAGCTGACTCTC
>VGJF01000107.1 GCA_016867585.1 Candidatus Aminicenantota bacterium
CTCGTGACCCCGTAGCGGAGGGGGGTCCCATCGGCGTGGCCGATGGGGGGAACCGACGGGACTGGTTCCCCGGGGCCGGGGTTAGAGGATGGTCTTGTCGCCGCGACACGCCCCGAGAATCATCAGCGTTTACGAGAGCCGGAGTCGAGGCTGTTTCAACGCCTTGACTCCGGCCGGAGGAAGGAGATATGATTTTTTCCGCGAGAGATGAAATACAAGATGGTCGTCGTCGGGGGGCTCGAGACGAACTGCTATCTCGTCTACTGCGAGGCGACGAAAGACTGCGTCGTCGTCGATCCGGGAGCCGAAGCCGAAAAGATTTTTCCCGTGATCGCCGAAGACGGGCTCCGGCCCATCGCCCTGATCAACACCCACGGGCACATCGACCATATCGGGGCCAATCGGGACCTCAAGGACAAGTTCGACATCCCCCTCTGGATCCACGCGGCCGACAAGGAGATGCTGGTCCGGCCCCAGTCCCTGGAGCTTTCCCTTTTCCTCGGAGCGCACGACTCCCCGCCGCCCGACGCCTTCCTGGCCGACGGCGACGAGATCGAGGTCGGCCGCGGCCGTCTCCGCGTCCTCCATACCCCGGGCCATTCCCCCGGCAGCATCAGCCTTTTGGGCGACGGATTCCTGCTCTCCGGCGACACCCTCTTCTTCGAGGGCGTCGGCCGGACCGACCTCCCGGGAGGCAGCCAGAGGCAGCTCGAAAACTCGATTTGCGAAAAAATCCTGACCCTTCCGGACGCCACCGAGGTCCTGCCCGGCCACGGCCCGGCGACGTCGGTCGGCTTCGAGCGCGCCTTCAACCCCTGCCCATGAAACCGGCCTCCCCGCCCGAAGGCATTCGGGAGGAGTTCCTCCAATACTTGGCCGTGGAGAAGGGATTGTCCGGGAACACCCTCGAGGCCTACGGCCGGGACATCGCCAAGTTCTTCCTGTTTCTGGCCAAGGAAAAAAAGCCTTGGGACAAGGCCGGGGAGGCCGACCTGGTCCGTTTCCTCCACGACCAGAGCCGGACCGGCCTTTCGGCCAGGTCTCGGGCCCGGCTGATTTCGAGCCTGAAGGCGTTCTTCCGGTTTCTCGCCCTCGACGGCCGGACGGACCGCAACCCGGCCCTCCACCTGACCTCCCCGAAGGCCTGGATTTCGCTCCCGAAATTCCTGACCGTCGAGGAGGCCGAGCGTCTTCTCGCCCGGCCCGACGTCTCCCGGATCCTCGGGAGGCGCGACCGGGCGATGCTCGAGGTCATGTACGCGGCGGGGCTGCGCGTCTCCGAGCTCGTCGCCCTCCGGACCGAAGACGTCCGCCTGAAGGACCGCTTCGCCCTCTGCCGGGGCAAAGGCGGGAAAGAGCGGATCGTCCCCTTGGGCGCGTCGGCGGCCGAAGCCGTGGAGGGCTATCTCGCCGAAGCCAGGCCGAAGCTTGCCGGCCGGACGGCGTCCGAGCTCTTGTTCCTCACCCGCCGGGGCGGCCCCTTCACCCGCCAGGGCTTCTGGAAAATGCTCCGCGGATATGCCGAGAAGGCCGGTCTGCGGGGGAAGGTCCATCCCCATGTCCTTCGCCACTCCTTCGCGACCCATCTTCTCGAGCGCGGAGCGGACCTGCGGTCCGTTCAGGTCATGCTCGGCCACAGCCGGATCACGACGACCCAGATCTACACCCACGTCAGCCGAGAGCGGCTCCGCCGGGTGTACGACAAGTTCCACCCCCGGGCCTGAAGGGGACGGAAATCCCGCCGTCGGTCAGTTTGTCCGGGGGGTGACGGAGACCCGGACTTCGGCCGAGTGGGCGCTGGATTGGAGGACGGTCCGGTCCTGGCGCTGAACCCAGTTCCGGCGCTTCCAAGTCCAGCGGAACGTCTTCTCCGAACTCTCTCTCCCGCCTGCCGGTTCGTCGAGGACGACGGCGTTGGACCCGAAGGCGAGGGAGAGGTTGTATTTCAGGCCGCCGAGAAGCTCTTCGTTTTCGGCCGAGGCGGGAAAATGGAGATAAAAGGCGTCCTCCGGGACGCTCAAGGGGACGTCGAAGCCGCGGACGATGAAATCGACCCGGAGCCCGTCGGCCATTCTCAAGACATAGTTGACTTTGAGCTCGGGCCGGTCGGGGAAATCGCCGGTCGTCAGGACGGTGACGAGGTCCAGCCCGGCGGCCCGCTCCTCGGCCGACCAGTCGACGACCTTTGTCTCTCCGTGGAGGAGGAGGTAGTCCTCGTCATCGGTGTGGATGATCCCCCGCCAGGAGACCGTGAAGGCGTACCGGCCGTCGACCCGGAGGGGCCCGCTTTCGAGCCCGTATTCCCCCCTGGCCGAAACGGCCAGGGCGATGTCCCATGATGAAGGGCCTTCCGGAAGGCCGGGCGCCGCGGCCGACAGGCCGGCGAGAATTCCGACGGCGGCGAGCTTTCCGAGAGGCATCCCATTCATTCTACGCCCGCCGGGGGCTTTTTTCCACGGGGCACGGCCGCCGTTTGCCGCTTGACAGAAGAAATTATTTATCCTAAACTCGGAAACTTAACTCAGCCGTTAAACGTATAAACCTTATGGTGTAAAATCTGAACGGGAGCGTAAGCCATGGCCGGACACAACAAACGGACGGCCCGCGAGGCGGAGAGGCGGCGGGCCAATCGGGAAGCCATCCTCCATGCCGCCGAGGCCGTCATCCGCCGCAAGGGCTTGACGGCGACCTCGATGGACGACGTCGCCGCCGAGGCGGGCTTTTCGAAGCCGACGGTCTACCGCTACGTCCGGAACAAGGCGGCCATCGTCTTCGAACTCATCATCCTGTATCTCGAAGAGGTCGAGGCCCGGCTCGGCGAAATTCTGGCCCGGCCGGTCGACCCCCGGATAAAGCTCAGGGAGACCGTCCGGTACCTCTTCCGCTTCCAGTTCGAGAAGGAAAACCTGACCCGGTTCTTCATCCTGGACCGATCGTTCCTGAAGATTCTCCATGTCTTTGTCGCGGCCTCGGACAAAGGAGGCACGGAGGACGAGCGGAAATTCCTCCTCCGCATCAAGACCCACCGCCGGGAGATCATGGCCAAGGGAGCCGCCCTCTTCGAAGAGGGGATCGCCTCCGGCGTCTTCCGGCCGTTGGAAGTCCGCCAGGCCGTCCTTTTCCTCGGGGCGGTCGTCCAGGGCTACGTCCACGAACAATTTTGGAAAGAAACGAAACCCGACCTCGAGAAAGACGTAAACGATATCTACGACATCCTTCTTCACGGGGTCGGACTCCGGGATACCCCTCAAGGAGCGACATCATGAAGCGCTTAAGGCAAGGCATTGCCCTCCTGGCCCTGGCGGCCCTGGCTCTCGCGCCTTCCGCCGCCGCCCAGGAAAAGCTCGTCCTGACCCTCGAGGACAGCATCCGGCTGGCCCTCGAGCGGAATCCTTTCTACCAGGCCGCCCAGGCCCGCGAGGACCAGGCTTCGGCCCAGGTTCGCGAGGCCGTGGCCGGGTTCTTTCCGAGCGTCAGCGCCCAGGGGATGAACGTCCTCGACAAGAAGGTCTTCAGCATCGAGTTCCCCAGCCTGATTCCCGGCGAGCCGCCGCAGAGAATCAAGTTCGACTTCACCCGGGCCTACCAGTTCACGGTGAACTTCAGCGTTCCCCTCTTCACCGGCGGCCGGCTCATCTCGGGCTACAAGTCGGCCAGCCTGAACCTCGAAGCGACCCGGGAGGCGATCCGGCAAACCCGACAGGAGACGGTCTTCAACGTCAAGGCGGGCTTTTACGGCCTCCTCCTCGCCCGCGAGACCGTGGCCGCCACCCAGGAGGCCGTGACCCTGGCCGAGGACTTCCAGAAGAACGTCAAGAATCTCTACGACGTCGGGATGTCGTCGAAATTCGACCTCCTCCGCTCCGAAGTCCAGGCGGCCAACCTCAAGCCGCAGCTCATCCGGGCCCGCAACGCCCTGGAAGAGGCCGATCTCCGGCTCAAGACCCTCCTCGGCCTGGATCTCGGCCGGCCCGTGGAGTTCAAGGGGGAGCTGTCGTTCCGGGCGGTCGAGGTCGACGCCGACCAGAGCGTCGTCCAGGCGCTGGCGGCCCGCCCCGAACTCCATCAGCTCCGCTACCAGCGGCAGTTGGCCGGCGAGCTGGTCAAGATCGCCCAAGCCGCCCACCTCCCGGCCGTGGCCGTCGGCGGGGCATACAATTACTGGGCCAACCAGCTCAAGTTCGGCCGGAACGCCTGGGAAAATTTCTACCAGTTCAATCTCGTCGTCAACATCCCGATCTTCGGCGGCTTCTCGACTTCGGCCAAGGTCGGCGAGTCGAAGGCGGCTTTGAAGCAGATCGAGCTCAGCGAGAAGGGCCTGACGGAGTTGGTCAAGCTCGAGGTCCAAGAGGCCGTCCTCTCCCTCCGCCAGTCGCGCGAGGCGATCCTTTCCCAAGGGAGGACGGTCGAGGAGGCCCAGGAGGCGGTCCGGATCGCCGAACTGAACTACAAAGAGGGCCTGGCCACGAACCTCGACGTGAGCTCGGCCCAAGTGGCCTTGCGGCAGGCCCGGACGAATTACAGCCTGGCGTTGTTCGAATACGCCGTCGCCTTGGCCCGGCTCGAAAAGGCCGTCGGGGCGAACACGCCCTACGGCGGGAAATCCATCGCCGATTAACGGAGAACGAAGATGAAAAAAACGCGAATCCTCATCCTCCTCGGTTTGACCGCCGCCCTGGCCGCGTCCGGGGCGTGCAAGTCCTCCCCGTCGACGGCGGCGGCCGAAGCCGCCGCGGCGGTCGCCGCGGCTCCGGTCAAAGTCGAATCCGTCCTCCGGCGGCGGGTCTCGGAAAAGCTGATCTATACCGGGGCCGTCGAAGCGGGACAAAAGATCACCATCACCCCCGAAATCGGCGGCCGGGTGGCCAAAATCCACGTCGAGGAGGGCCAGCGCGTCGCCGCCGGCCAGCTCCTGGCCGAGATGGACACCCAATCCCTCTCCCTCCAAGCCAAACAGGCGGAGGCGGCCCTGGCCGTGGCCGAGGCCAACTTCCAGAACGCCGCCCGGAACAAGGAGAGGATGGACCGGCTCGCGGCCGAGAAGGCCGTTTCCGAGGCCCAGGTCGAGCAGGTCAAGCTCGGCTACGAGGCGGCCAAGGCCCAACTCGACCAGGCCAAGGCGGCCGTCAACCTGGCCCGCCACGCCCTCGACGTCTCGATCATGAAGGCGCCCTGGGCCGGGCTCGTCGCCTCCAAGAACGCCCAGGTCGGCGACATCATCAACCCGATGATGGGCGGCTACGGGGCCGCGGCGGGAGGCGTCCTGACGCTGGTCGACGATGCCCGGATCAAGATCGTCGTCGAGGTGACCCAGGGCGACATCGGCCGCCTCCGGCGCGGCCAGAGGGCCGTCGTCAAGGTCGGGAACGGAGCGGCGGGAGAGGCCGAAGGCGTCGTCTCCGTGGTCAACGCGGCGGCCGACCCGCTCTCCAAGAAATTCCGGGTCGAGGTCGCGGCCCCCAATCCCGATCGCCTCCTCCGGCCGGGGACCTTCGGGAGCGTGGAGTTCGAGATCACGTCCCATGACAACGCCTTGGCCGTCCCCCAGAAGGCCGTCTTCGACGACAAGTACATCTACATCGTCGAGGGCGGCAAGGCCGTCAAGCGCGAGGTCGCCCTCGGCCTCAAGAACACGACCCTCATCGAAGTCGTTTCCGGCCTCAAGGAGGGCGAGTCGGTCATCGTCGAGGGGGCCTTCGGCCTGACCGACGGCGCGCCCGTCGAAATCCGCAAGTAATCGCCCCGGAGACCAGCCATGAAACTCCCGGAATTTTCGGTCAACCGCCGCGTCACGACGGCCATGCTGGCCATGATCCTGGTCGTCGTCGGGGCGATCTCGTTCACCCGCCTGGGCCTGGACTTTTTCCCCGACCTCGAGTTCCCGACGGTCTCGGTCATCACGACCTACCGGGGCGCGGCCCCGGGGGACATCGAGAACTCCATCACCCGGCCGCTCGAGCAGATCGTCGGCTCGGTGAACAGGGTCAAAAAGGTCTCCTCGACGACCTCGGAGGGCGTCTCCGTCATCCAGGTCGAGTTCGAGTGGGGGGCCAACCTGGATTTCGCCGCCCAGGACCTCCGCGACCAGATCGGCTTGTACAAGCAGTTCCTCCCGGCGGCGGCCGGCGAACCGCTCGTCGTCAAGTTCAGCCTCTCCCAGATCCCGGTCATCTTCTGGGGCGTCGTCGGCAACCGGCCGACGGCCGAGCTCAAGAAACTCGTCGAGGACGAAGTCGCCCGCCGGCTCGAGCGGGTCGACGGCGTCGCCGCGGCCCAGGTCTTCGCCATGGACACTCGGGAGATCCAGGTCGCCGTCGACAAGAACGCCATGGCCGTGAGGAATCTTTCCCTCGACCGGGTCCTGGCCGCCCTCGCCGCCGGCAACGTCAACATGCCCGCCGGCCACATCGTCGAGCGCCAGCAGGATTTCCTCGTCCGGACCCTGGGCGAGTTCGAGAGCCTGGACGACGTCCGGAACACGATCGTCGGGGCCACGGCCGCGGGGACGCCGATCTACATCCGGGACATCGCCGAGGTCCGCGACGCCTTGAAGGAAATGCGGTACGTCGGCCGGATCGAAGGCCGGAGCGGCGTCTTCCTGTTCGTCAGCAAGCGGTCCGGGGCCAACACGGCCCTGGTCGGGTCGGCCATCAGCCGCGAGCTGGCCAAGATCCTCCCGACCCTTCCCTCCGACGTCTCCCTCCTCGAAATCATGGACCAGTCCAAGATGATCAAGGAGGTCACCAAGCACACGACCGAAAACGCCCTCCAGGGCGGCGTCCTGGCGATCATCCTGATCTTCTTCTTCCTCATGAACTGGCGGCCGACGGTCATCATCGCCGCGGCCATCCCGCTATCGGTCATCACGACGTTCATCATCCTCTACCTCGCCGGCTACACCCTGAACCTCCTGACCCTGGGCGGGCTGGCCCTGGGGGTCGGGATGCTCGTTGACAACGCCATCGTCGTCATCGAGAACATCTTCCGCCACATCCAGGAAGGCAAGGACGCCAAGACGGCGGCCAAGCGGGGCGCCTCGGAGGTCGGGATGGCCATCACGGCCTCGACCCTGACGACCCTCGTCGTCTTCCTCCCGATGTGGTTCGCCGAGGGGATCACCGGCAAGATGACCCGGGGCCTGGCCCTCTCGATCGCCGCCTCGCTCGTCGCCTCGCTCTTCGTCGCCTTGACGATCGTCCCGATGATCGCCTCGATCCTGTTCCGGCGCTCGGAAAGGGCCGAAGACAAGGCCGTCCGCAAGACGATCGGCCGGGATTTCTCGGGAGCCCGGACGCTTTATCGCCGGGCTCTGGTTTGGGCCCTGGCCCGTCGGAAGACCGTCCTCCTCGGGGCCGTCGTTCTTTTTGCCGCCTCGCTCGGCCTCATCCCCATCCTGGGGACGGAATTCATGCCGCCGATGGACCGGAACATGCTCGTCCTCAACATGAGCCTCCCCGTCGGGACCTCCCTCGAGGAAGCCAACCGCATCGCCGCCTTGGCCGAGGAGATCATCCGCGGCCAGCCCGAAGTCAAGATCACCTCGGTCCAGGTCGGCTCGAGCGCCGAGGACAACGCCGCCGACCAGGGATTCGGCGGGGCGCCCACCGGCCCCCACCAGGGCCAGTTTTTCCTCGGCCTCGTCCCCTCGACCGAAAGAAGCCTGTCCGACATCCAAGTCTTGGAGAAAATCCGGAGCCTGCTCCCCAAACTCGAGGGCGTGAAGTTCGAGGGGGTCGACATGCAGTCGTCGTTCTTCGGCGGGTCGGCCTTTCCCGTGGAGATCAAGCTGTTCGGGACGGACCTGGAAAGCCTCAGGGAAATCGCCGACGGCCTCGTCGCCCGGATCCGGGACGTCCCCGGCCTCCGGGACGTCACCCACACCCTCCAGCAGGCCAAGCCCGAGTACCATGTCCGTATCGACAGGGACAAAGCGGCCCGTTTCGGACTGGCCGTGGCCCAGGTCGAGACGGCCGTCCAGACGGCCACCCTCGGCCAGATCGCGACCCGATACCGGGAAGCCGGCGAGGAATTCGACGTCCGCCTCCGCTTCAAGCCCGAGTTTCGGGATACGATCGCCGAAATCGCCTCGACCCCGCTCTTGACCCCGTTCGGCCGGACGATCTCGCTCGACCAGGTGGCCGCGGTCACCAGGGGGGAGGGGCCGATCCAGATCAACCGCGAGAACCAGGCCCGGCGCGTTTCGGTGACGGCCAACATCGCCGGCCGCGACCTGGGGAGCGTCGTCAGGGACATCAAGGCCCGGATCGCCGGGCTGGACGAGCGGCTTCCTCCGGGCTATTTCCTCGAGCTCGGCGGATCCTACGAGCAGATGACCGAGGCCTTCATCATCCTGGCCGGCGTCTTCGCCCTGGCCGTTCTCCTCGTCTACATGGTCATGGCCTCCCAGTTCGAATCCTTCAAGCATCCCTTCATCGTCATGTTCACGATCCCCTTGGCCCTCGTCGGGATCATCGCCGGGCTCATGATCGCCGGCCGGCCGGTCAACCTGCCGGTCGGGATCGCGATGATCCTCCTGGCCGGGGTGGCCGTGAACAACGCCATCGTCATGATCGACTACACCAACCAGCTCCGGAGGGGGGGGATGGAGAAGCGGGAGGCGATCGTTCAGGGCGCCGTGACCCGGCTCCGGCCCGTTCTCCTGACGGCCATGACGACGATCCTGGGGACGCTGCCCATGGCCTTGAGCCACACCTCGGGGTCGGAGTGGCGCAACCCCCTGGCCATCTCCCTGCTCGGTGGGCTGACGGCGACGACGCTCCTGACCCTCTTCATCATCCCGATCATCTACAGCCTCTTCGAGAAGGCGTCGTTCAAGAAGCCGAAGACGGCCGTGTGACGGGCGGGCCGCCGGGCCGGCCGGCGGCGCCGGCTAGGTCTTGAAGCGGAGGAACGCCCCGATCTTGCCGAAGCGGTCGAGCTTGGAGGGCGGGGTGATGTGGCGGACGCCGCATTTCATCTCCCAGGCCCGCTGAACGGCCTCGTCGACGACGTCGGGGACGGCCAGGGTTTTCCGCTCGCAGGCCGGGCAGCGAGGCTCGTCCGTAAAGAGAAGGCCGCAGCGCGGGCAGGACGTTCCCGGAGACGTGAAATACCGGGTGACGACCAGGTCGCGGACCTCCGCCTTGTTGAGATGCCCGAGGCAATCCCTCAAACCGGAGGCCGCCAGTCCGCCTTTTTCGATTTCGCCCAGGAGCCGGGCGATGAACGCGTTTTCGGACCTCCGGCGGATGTCCTTTTCCAAGGCCAGGCATTCCTTGAGGATTTTGTCCTGGGGGTCGCCCGTCTTGGATTTCAGCCTTCCCCGGAGGAGCTCCCGGACATAGGGGTGGAGGACGGACTCGAAATCGCCGCACGTCCCGTTCGGACAGCCGACGAGGAGGCCGTCGACGGGATTCTTCTTGATGAGCTCGAACGTCCGCTGGGCGACCCGCTTGAGATGATTCATGACGGCGTTGTCGACGTGGCGTTCGACGCGCTTGGCCTCCGGACCGACAAGCCCGTTCTTGACCTTTTTCGGGATCTCGCTCGTGAGATGGTCGAGGGGGGAGAGGGCGCCCATGGCCAGTTCGAACCAGCGGGCTTCCCGGCGGTCGAGCACGAGGGCGAGCATCGGCCGGAAGCGGTCGAGGATCAGGGACAGGGGCCGGAAATAGGCCGTCCGGTCGAAGACGACCCGGTTGCGGGGGCCGGTCGGGAGGGCGACGGGCTCCCAGACTCTTGCCCCGGAGCAGGCGTAGAGGGCCACTCCGGGGGTGTTCGTCGTCAAGTTTTGGGTGACGAAGTCCTCGACGGCGGCCAGGTCCCGCTCCAGCGAGGCCCGCCTGTCCTTGGCCGCGTCGAGACGGGCCAGGCGGTCCCTGCCCGCGGCCAGGAGGTTCTTGGCCGAGAGGGTGATTTCTTTCTTCGTCCATCGGCTTTTGTCGGTATCGAGAAAAAACGAGGTGATCAGGTATTTGTCGTTCTGGAGGCCGGAGATGTTCTCCGCCAACTCCCGGGATAGAAGCTTCATGCGTCCTCCTTTGAAGGGATCGGCCGCC
>VGJF01000108.1 GCA_016867585.1 Candidatus Aminicenantota bacterium
GGAGCACGAGAAGGCGGTCGAGATCCCGAGGTTTAAGGGTCAGACGGGCGAAGCGGGCCGGGTCGAAAACCTCGGACGCGGCCGCGAGCGCGGCTCGCGCCTTGCCGTCCTTGCCTTGGAGATACGCCGCGAGGACGAGCAAGGCCCGAGCCTCGTCCCTAAAGGCCTCCTCGGCGGGATGGGCCGCGGCGAGGTTCAGGAACATCTCCAGGGACCGCTCGGCCTCTTTGAGTTTTCGGCCTTCATAGGCGTACCGGCCGAGCAGGAGATGGCCTCGGACCTCGGCCGGGATATTTCGGAGGAGATCCCGGAGCGTTTTCGCCGCGGCCTCGAATTCCCCGTCTCGGGCTTGGAGCGAGGCCAGGGCATAGTAAGGGGCGGCATATCGCGGGTCGGCCTGGATGGCCGCTTGGAGGCCTTGGAAAGAACTCGGGTCCGGACGTTCCAGGGCCGGACCGTCCGATGATTTGGCCGGAGCTTCCGAAGGCGGGCCTTCGGTCGGCGGGCTTTCCTTGGGACGAACGGTCTCGGGCCCCGCTTCCCGGTCCGGGCTTGCGGCCGGCGGCATCCGGCGGGCCTCGGCGACGAGTTTTTCGAGGTCGGCCTTGATCGTCTCCGGAAAGCGGATCTCGAGCAAGGCCTCCCAGTCCGCAAGGCCGGCCGCCGCGGCCGTCTTTTCCGCGGCGCTCTCCCGGCTGCCCAGTTTGGCCAGACAGAGCCCCATCAGGAGATAGGTCTTGGCCAGAAGGTCGCGGCGGGAGGCCAAGCCGAAAGCGGCGACCTCGAACTCCTTGAGGGCCTCTTCCCACTGGCGGGCTTCGATCAAGGCTTCGCCCGATTCGAGCCGGTTGAGATAGAACGGGTTGACGGACTGGACGGACCGCGGCCCATCGGCCGGATGCCCCCTTCCCCAAACGGCCGCGGCCGAAAAGGCGATGACGAGGATCCGGACCGCGCCCAATTTCGCCACGTTCGCGTTTCCTTCGGACGATATTATATCATGGTTCGGCGTCCGAGGCCCCGATATCACCCTTCGAGGGGAGGATCGATGAACAAAACTCACCCCGAGTATCATCGGGGCGAGGGATTGTCCGGCGACCGGCCGAGGCCTATGATGGCCCCGGCTTTGAAAGCCGTCCGCGCGCGCTCGTCGGCCGGAGTCCGACGGCGGTAGCCTGGAGACGCTCGGTCCATGAGCCCCAAAGAAGCGATCCGGGAAAGTTCTCCGCCGGGGCCCGTCCTCAGTCAGCGCTTCCTTGCCGGCAACGTCCTCCTGAACCTGGCCGGATACGGCCTCCCCCTGGTCGTCGCCTTATTCACCCTTCCCTATCTCATCCATCGGCTCGGAACGGACCGGTTCGGCATCCTATCGCTCGCCTGGGTGCTCGTCGGATATCTCGGATTCATGGATTTCGGCTTGGGACGGGCGTCGACGAAGTTCGTCGCCGAGGCCCTGGGACGGGGGCGGGAGGAGGACATCCCGGGGTATTTATGGACGGCCGTCCTGTTCCAGGTCTTGGCGGGCGCGGCCGGCGCGGTCATCGTCGTCCTCGTCTCGCCGGTTCTCATCCGCGACATCCTCCGGATTCCGGCGGCCTTGCATGCCGAATCCGAACTCGTCCTGAAAATCCTGGCCTTGTCCGTCCCCCTCGTCCTCGTTTCGGCCTCCTTCCGGGGCGTGTTGGAGGCCCAGCAGAAATTCCGGGCCGTCAACGCGGTCAAGATCCCCTCGAGCGTGGCGAATTATCTGATTCCGGCGGCCGCCCTGTTTGCCGGGGCCGGACTCGTCGAGATCATCGCCGTCCTCGTCGCCGCCCGGGGAGCGACTCTCGGATTCTGGATTGGAATCAGCCGGCGGTCCTTGCCGGTCCTTCGAACGCGGCCGGTTTTTCATCGAGGCAAAGCCGTCAAGCTGCTGAAGTTCGGCGGGTGGACGACGGTCACGAGCGTCGTCGGTCCCGTCCTCGATTACGCCGACCGGTTTTTCATCGGCTCCCTGCTGACGATCGGGGCCGTCAGCTTCTATGCCGCGCCGGGCGAGGCCGTGGCCAAGCTCGGGATCATCCCCGTCAGCATCACCGGGACGTTGTTCCCGGCCTTCAGCGCCCTCAACGGCCGGATGGACCGGGAGAGCCTCTCTTCCCTCTTTGTCCGGGCGGCGAAATACACGGTCCTGGCCGTGGGGACGATCGTTTCCGGGATGACCTTCGGGGCGCCGATCATCCTCCGCCTCTGGCTGGGGGCCGAATTCGCGGCCAAGAGCTCCGTCGTCTTCCAGTTCTTGGCGATCGGGTTTCTCGGGACGTCTCTGGGGCTCGTCGCCTTCAGCCTTCTCCAAGGGATGGGCCGGGCCGACATTCCGGCCAAGTTTTATCTCCTGGAAGCGGTCATTTATCTTCCGGCCCTTTGGCTGGGATTGAAGACCGGGGGATTGAACGGGGCCGCGGCCGTCTGGATGCTGCGGGCCGTCGGGGACGCCGCCCTCCTGATGAACGCCTCCGTCCGGTCTGGCGCCCTGAGTTGGCGGAGGTTTTGGCGGGACGGCTTGGGATGGGCCATCGTCGTGTTCGGCCTCCTGGCCTCGGCCGGATTCCTCGTCCGCCTCTCTCCCTGGCTCATCCTGGCCTGGCCGTGTCTTTTCGGCGCGGCGGTCGGGCTTTCGCGGCGGAGGATTTTCTCGGACGAGGAATGGGGGTGGGGGATTCGGCTCGTCCGCCGGATCGCCGGGAGGGCGGAGACCTGGAAGTTCCGGAGGGCGGCGTGACCTCCGGCCGTCGAAAGGTCGCCGTCGTCCATCCGCGTATCAACATCGGCGGCGGCTCCGAGGCCGTCGCTCTCTGGACGGTCGAGGCCTTGATGGACCTCTACGACATGACCCTCATGACGATGTCCAGCGAGACGGAGGACATCCTCGACCGATGGAACGATTTCTATGGGACGCATCTTTCGGCCGAGAAGGTCCGCCTCATCCGTTTTCCCCTTCCCCGATGGCTGGCGAGAACCGGGGACGCCCTCCGGACGGCCCGTTTCGCCCGCCTCTGCCGGTCCCGGGCGGTCCGCTACGATGCGATGATTTCCGCCTACAACGTCATGGACTTCGGACGCCCGGGAATTCAGATGATCGCCGATTTTTCCTTCAGCGACGAACTCCGGCGCCGGGTCGCGCCGAAGCCCGAACGGGGACGGTTCGCGCTCTACGCGAATTCGCCCTTCCGGCGTCTTTACATGGCCGCCGCCCGCCGCCACGCGGGGATTTCGGATGAGGGCTGGAAGGCGAATCGGACAATCGCGAACTCCCGCTGGACGGCCGAAATGATGCAATCCTGGTTCGGGGTCGAATCGACCGTCCTTTATCCGCCCATCGGCCTCCCGTCCCGAGAATCTCCCTGGAGCGGACGGCAGGACGGGTTTGTCTGCCTGGGTCGGCTCGAGCCCGAAAAGAACATCCATGGCCTGATCGGGATTCTGGATCATGTCAGGGCCCGGGGTTATGACGTTCACGTTCACATCCTCGGGTCGAGCGCCCGCGGGTCTTACCGCAGGGAATTGGCCGCCCTTGGCCGGGAGAGGCGTTCCTGGGTTTTTCTCGAAGGCATCAGGCACGGCGCGGAAAAGGACGAGATCCTGGGCTCGCATCGGTTCGGCCTGCACGGGGCGGCGAACGAGGCCTTCGGCATCGCCGTGGCCGAGCTCGTCGCCGCCGGGTGCCTGGTTTGGGTCCCCGGCGGCGGCGGACAGGTCGAAATCGTCCCCGAGGAAAGCCTGATCTACGACTCCGAGGAGGACGCGATCCGAAAAATCATCCGTCTCCTTGACAGCCCGGAGGAGGCCGCCCGCATCCGTGGACGGCTGCGGGGGCACATCCGTCAGTTCGCCCGGGAAAACTTCGTCCGGGGCATCCGGCGAATCGTCTCCGATTTCTTCGATCGACCGTCATGACTTCGCCTCGGATCTCCTTCATCGTTCCGACGAAAGACCGCCCCCGGGAGCTCCGGAGGATGCTCCGGAGCCTCGGCGGGCAAACCCGGCTTCCCGACCAGGTCGTCGTCGTCGACGGGAGTTCGACAGCCTTGACCGAGGCGTTTTTCCGGGAGTCGGGGCTTCCCGTCGAGCATCTCCGCGTCCTCCCTCCTTCAGCCAGCCGGCAGCGGAATAGGGGCTTGGCCGCCGTCCCCTCGGAGTTCGGCCTGGTCGGATTCGTCGACGACGACGTCGTCTTCGAGCCCGGGTCCGTGGAGGCGATGATGGATTTTTGGGCCCAAGCCGGGGCGGACGTCGGCGGCGCGGCCTTCAACATGGTCAACCACCCTTCCCTGGACTTCGGCCGATGGAAACGGACGCGGCTCGTCGAGCGTCTCGGGCTCTACAGTCGGAAGCGGGGGGCCGTCGCGGCCTCGGGTTTTCAAAGCCTGGTCGGTTGCGTCGCGGAGACGGTCTTTGTCGACTGGCTGTCGACCGGGGCCGTCGTCTGGAGGCGGCGCGTTTTCGACCGGCACCGGTTCGACGAGTGGTTCGGCGGTTATTCCTATCTCGAGGACCTCGACTTCAGCTACCGCGTCGGGAAGGAATACCGTTTGGCCGTCGTCGCCCCGGCTCGCTATCGCCATCTCCAAGCCTCCGAGGGCCGGGGCAGGGATTATGCGTTCGGCCGCCGCGAAGCCTTCAACCGGATGCATTTCGTGGCCAAGCACCCCGAGCTGTCGAGGTCGGCCTGTCTCCTGGCTCTGGCGGTGCGGTTCGGACTCAGCCTGTCGGGCGTGATCCGCAACGGGCGCCCGGCCTTCGCCCTTCGGGCCCTGGGAAACCTCATCGGCGTCGTCGAAGGCCTTGTCGGAGGCGGGCGTGCTTGAGGGAAAGGATCGATGAGGATTCTTGTTTCGGCCTACGCCTGCAACCCCTTGGGGGCCAAGGATCTCCATCCCGGGGAGGACCTGACGGGCTGGCGGCTGGTCAATGAAATCGCCCGGCGCCATGACGTGACGGTCATTTCCCACGCCTACAACCGCCCCGGCGTTCAAGCCGCGGCAGCGCTAAAATCCCCCGTAGGCGTGACGTTTCGCTTCCTCGAACTTCCTTCCCCCTTCGACCGGCTCTACAAGGTCGAGTTCGGCCAGAGAATCTATTACTATCTCTGGCAGATCGCCGCATATCGGCTCGCCCGCAGCCTTCATGAGGAGAATCCCTTCGATTTGGCCCATCATGTGACTTTCGGGAACGATTGGCTGGCGAGCTACATCGGAGCTTTTCTGCCGGCGCCGTACGTCCACGGACCCGTCGGAGGGGGACAGCGGACCCCGACCCCTCTCCGGAGCGAATACACGGCTTACGGGAAATTCGCCGAAAGGGCCCGGGAGAAAGCCCAATGGTTCGGCCGCCGGGACGTCGTCCGAAATCGCTGCCTCCGGCGGGCCAAGGCCATCCTCGTCTGCAACCGGGAGACGCGGGCGAAAATGCCCCGGGCCTTCGACCCGAAGATCTTCGACTTTCCGGTCAACGGGATGTCCCGCGAGGATCTCGCCGTCCTGCCCGTCTCCCCCCCGCCGGGGGACGGCGTTTTCCGCATCCTCTCGGCCGGCCGTTTCCATCGCCTCAAGGGATTCGCCCTGGCGGTCAAGGCTTTCGGGCTTTTCCTCCGGGATCATCCCGCCTCGGAATTCATCCTCGTCGGCCAGGGGGAAGAGGGGGGGAGAATCCGGGAGGCCGTTCGCCGTCTGGGAATCGACGGCCAGGTCCGTCTCGTCGAGTGGGTTCCCCGACGGGACCTCCTCGGGTTGATGGCCGAGTCGGACATCCTCGTCTTCCCGAGTTTCCGCGACGGGGGAGGGGCCGTGGTCGTCGAGGCCATGGCCATGGGCAAGCCGGTCGTGGTCATCGATTCGGGAGGCCCGGGCTTCCATGTCCGCCCGGATTGGGGATCGAAAATCCGGCCCGGCCCGGCCGAGACGGTCGCGGCCGACATGGCCGCGGCGTTCGCCCGCCTCCACGACAACCCCGCCCTTCGCCGGGAGATGGGACGGGCGGCCCGGTCCAGGGTTGAAGAATACTACCTCAATGAAAAACAGGGAGAGCGTCTCGAGGCGATCTACGGATTCGCCTTGGGAGAGAGGGAGCGGCCGTGATCTCCAAGGTCTATTCCGGCTTTCTCTGGGGCTTGGTCTGGGGCGGGATGTTCACCGGCACCTACAACATGAGATCGGTCGTTATGAAAGCCTCGGCCATCGGCTTCATTCAAGGCCTGCGCGGATACCTGCCCCTCGTCGCCCTGTACTTGACCCTGTTGTGGTTCGTTTCGCGCCGGTTTGAGTTCCGGTTGGTCCGCAACGGCCTGGGGTTCCTGATTCTCTACGCCCTGGTCGGCGCCGTGTCGTCCCTTTTCCTCTCGGTCGAAACGATGACCTCCTTGTATTATTGCGGGATCTACTTGGCCGCCTTGACCGTCGTCTGGTACACCCTGGACCGGGACGATGCCCTCGATCACCTGAAGATCCTGATTTACGCGAACTACGCGATTTTTTTCCTCCTCACTTACAGCCTCATCCCCGAAGCTCTGCGCGTCGGATGGGGCAACCTTCCGCCCTGGCAGCAGTACACGCTCCCCGGCGGTCTGGGGCTTATCCGGACCAACGGGGCGGGGCGTTTCGCCCTGGCCGTCATCATCATCGGGGGGATCCGTTTTCTGACGCTGCGGACGAAAATCCGCTGGGCTTTCCTGGCCATCGTCCCTCCGGCCCTTTTTCTCTTGACCCAGACCCAATCGAGGACCTCCCTCCTGGGCCTGGCCGTCGTCGGAGTCCTCTATGTCCTCATCCGGGGAATCGACTGGCGATACGTCTTCGTCGGCCCCGTCGCCGCCGCGGCCGTGTATGTCTCCGGCGTCGCCTGGCGCTCCCGGGGGAGCCTCGACACCCTGATTCAGCTGTCCGGCCGGGAATACACGTGGAAGCGCGGCTGGGCCCTCATCGAACGGTCCCCCTTCCTGGGCTGGGGCTTCCACTCCGACCGGATCATGCTGGACACCGAGCACATGCACAACTCCCTCCTTCACGCCATGATGCACGCGGGATTCATCGGCGGAGCGATGTTTATCGTCGCCTTCATCGCCCTCTGGTTTTTCATCTGGCGGGAAGGGCTTTTTAGGAAGGTCCGCTCGCTCCGTGGAAAGCAACAGGCCCTCCTCATGGAATCGATGTTGATCTTCGGATTCCTTTTTTCCAGGAGCTTCTTCGAGTCGACGGCCTCCTTCTACGGCGTCGACCTCCTCCTTCTCGCCCCGGCGATGGCCTACATCGTCACCGCGGCGACCCGGGATACGTTCGGTGGGGAGGCCGCGATTTGAGGATCGTCGTCCACACGATGTATTTTCTGCCCGAATCGGGGAGCGCGCCGATCCTCATGAACGAGTTCGCGGCCTCGATGGCCGGCCGCGGACACGAGGTCGAAATCGTGACCACGATTCCCCGTCCTCCCCACAACCGCGGCTATGAAGGGCGGTTCTTCGTCCGGGAGAGGCGGTCGGGATTCCTCGTCAAGCGGATCATCACGAACTTCACCGCCCATCACCTCGGCCGGCTCCTGGCCTGGTCGATCTACACCCTCTACACGTTCTGGAACCTCAGGACGGTGAGGCGGGGCGACATCGTCTTTCTCCGCCTCCCGCCGCTCCAGCTCGGAATCACCGGCTGGCTGGCCAGGCGTCTTCGGGGGGCGAAAACCGTCCTCAACGTCCAGGACATTCATCCGGACCTGTCGATCGAGTCCGGGCTTCTTCGCCATCCCTTGGCCATCAAGGCCGCCTTGGCCTTCGAGAAGGGGATCTATGATCTCAACCCGGCGATCGTCGTCATCAGCGACGGCTTCAAGGCGAACCTCGTCGGCAAGGGGGTCTCGCCGGCCAAGGTCGAGGTCATCCCGAACTGGGTCGACACGGACCTCCTCCGCCCCCATCCGAAGGACAATCCCGTCTCCCGCCGGCACGGGCTGGCGGACAAGTTCGTGGTCATGTACTCCGGGATCATCAGCATCTCGAGCTTTGAGACGCTCGTCCGGGTCCTCGAGGCCGCCAAGCTCCTGGCCGACGACCCGGGGATTCGGCTCGTGATCGTCGGCGAAGGATTCAAGGGCGGAGATTTGAAGGCCGCGGCCGAGGCCCTCGGGTTGGGGAACGTGACCCTGCTCCCGTTTCAGCCCTATGCCGACCTTCCCTTCATGCTGGCCGCGGCCGACGGCCTGCTCGTCCCTCTCGATCGCTCGAAGTCGCGCCTCTCCGTTCCCTCGAAGCTGTACCATTACATGTCCGCGGGGCGGCCGATCCTCGGTCTGACGACGGAGGACTCGGAGGTTCATCGGCTGATCCGGGAGGTCGGCTGCGGGATTTGCGCTCCGCCCGACGACCCGGCGGCCATCGCCGAGGCCGTCCGGAACCTGGCCGGATCGGCCGCGGAGAGGGCGGCCATGGGGATCCGAAGCCGGGCTTACGTCGAAGCCCACTATTCCCGGACGCGGGTCCTTGAGGCTTTCGAAGCCCTGATGGACAGGCTGGGGAGGACGTAGATGGCGGCCTTTGTGAAAGCCCTTTTCCTGAAGCGGCCGTTCGACGTCGGATTGTCGTTCGTCGGCCTTGTCCTGTCCTCTCCTCTTTGGCTGTTGATCCCGGCGGCGATTTGGCTCGAAGACCGGGGTCCCGTGTTTTACAAGCAGGAGCGGGTCGGGAGAAGAAGCCGGATTTTCAAGGCCCTGAAATTCCGGTCGATGCGGACCGACGCCGAGAAGGACGGACCGCGACAAGCCGCGGAGCGAGACCCGCGGGTGACCCGGGTCGGCCGGATTCTCAGAGGAACGGCCCTGGACGAGCTTCCGCAACTCGTCAACATCTTCAAAGGCGATATGAGCTTCGTCGGACCGCGGGCCCTCAGGCCCCATGAAGAAGAAGTCCATGGCCTTCCGGGTCTCTCGAACCTTCGGGACATCCCGGGGTATGAGCGCCGGCATTCCATCCGTCCCGGGCTGACCGGCCTGACCCAAGTCTTTTTGCCCGGGGATACTCCCCGCCGGCGAAAATTCCGCTACGACCTTCTTTATCTGAGGAAGATGAGCTTTTGGTTCGACCTCAAGCTCATCTTCCTGTCATTCTGGATCACCTTCCGCGGAAAGTGGGAATCCCGAGAATCGAAAATATAGCCTTTAGGGAAGGCCTTGGAACTTGTTTTCGTGACAAAAAACGTCTAGAATAGACGCGAAGCGTCAATGTCGCTATATGATGTGGTCATCATCGGGGGCGGCCCCAGCGGCTTGTATGCCGCCCGCCTTCTCGCCCTCTCCGGCTTGGAGGCCGTTGTCCTGGAGAGAAAGCCTTCGGTCGGACAGGACGTCGTCTGCACCGGAATCGTGAACAGCGAAATTTTCCGGGAATACGATATCGGGCCGGATTCCCGGACGGGCGATATCCAGTCCGTCCGGATGATCGGCCCGGGCGGGGAGACCGTCCTCTACAGTCACCCGGCTCCTTTTGCCTCCGTCGTCGACCGAAGCGCCTTCGACCGCGGATTGGCGGCCCGAGCGGTCGAGGCCGGGGCCCGGGTGAAAGAGGGGAGGGACGTGTCCGAGGTGTGCCTCACGGCCGAAGGCGTCGAAGTCCGGACGGCCTCCCGGGCGGCGGGCCCGGAGAAATGGAGGGCCCGGATGGCCGTCCTGGCGACCGGCTGTCATCATCGCCTGCTGCGGCGGGCCGGACTCAAGCCGCCGCGAACCATCCTCCACGGCGTCCAAGCCGAGATCCCTTCGGCCGGAGAAGAAGCAACGGCCGTCTATCTTGGGCGATCTTATGTCCAGGCCGGCTTCGGATGGGCCGTTCCGGCCCGGTCCGGCCGGATGAAAATCGGCCTCCTGACTCATGGCTCCCCGCTGCCGTCGTTCGAGAAATTCGCCGCCGCCCGATTTCCCGGAACGCCCTTCAAGCGATTCTCGCCGTCCCTCGG
>VGJF01000109.1 GCA_016867585.1 Candidatus Aminicenantota bacterium
AATCGCGGGGAGACGATTTGGCGCAAGAAAGAGCGACGGCCGTCAGGGCGCCGATGAGACACCCTCTCCACGCCGCCGACGTCCTCTCTCTCGCCGTCATTCTCATTTCCAAGAAAATGACCCTCGGCAGGGAAATGGATGGATTATGGCTTTTCGCCGGCCTCGTCTTTCTCCGCGACAAGCGCGGGAAGTCTCCTCGGATTCAAGAGCATGATGGCCCTAGAATAGTCATTCCCTGACGGGTTGTCAACTTGTCATATAAAATATAATATATATTCGGTTTGGTTCACGTTGACTCGCGCGGGTCTCCTCCCGAGAATAAAACACAAGGCGGGTTCAGGATGCGACACGAAAAACCCCAATCCTCGGCCCCGGCCCCGATCTGGAAAGCGCTCGCCGCCGTTCTCCTGCTTCCTTTTCTCATTGGGCCGCTTTGTGAGTCGGCCGATCCCCCCGAAGACGTTCCCACGAAAGTGGAGGCGTATCTCGGAGCCCTTGTCCGGATGGGGAAGTTCAGCGGCTCCGTCCTGATCGCTCAAAAAGGAAAAGTATTGGTCAGCCATGGATATGGGATGGCCAATCATGAGCATGACATTCCCAATAAGCCGCGGACGAAATTCCGGACAGGCTACGTCACGAAGCAGTTCACGGCCGCCGCGACGCTGTGGCTCCAGGAGAGAGGGATGTTGAAGGTCGACGATCCCTAAAAACTACGCCCCCCCACCCGTTCATAAACCAAGTTGCGGAATCTCTGCCGTCCGCCGCGTTTCCTTGACACTCCCGGCCGTTTCGGGTAATTTGATCTTCCTCCAGGGGTGGGTTTTCCGCCCCGCCGGGGGGCGAAACCAATCCATCTCCGAGGAAGGGCCATGACCAACGAGCTCAGCCGCAAGATTTACTGGACCGAGACCGACGAAGCGCCGTACCTGGCGACGTTCTCCTTCTTCCCGATCATCCAGGGTTTCACCAAAGGCACCGGGGTGGACGTCGTCCTCAGCGATATCTCGCTGGCCGGCCGCATCCTGGCCAATTTCCCCGAGAACCTGACCGAGGACCAGCGGATCCCCGACAACCTGGCCAAGCTGGGCGAACTGGCCCTGATCCCCGAGGCCAACATCATCAAGCTGCCGAACATCAGCGCCTCCATCCCCCAGCTCCAGGAGGCCATCGCCGAGCTTCAAGGGCAGGGCTACAAGGTCCCCGATTATCCCGAGAATCCCAAGACCGAAGCCGAGAAGGAGATCCGGGCCCGCTACGCCAAGATCCTGGGCAGCGCCGTCAACCCGGTCCTGCGCCAAGGGAACTCCGACCGGAGGGCGCCCGTCTCGGTCAAGAAATACGCCCAGAAGAACCCCAAAAAGCTGCCGCTGCGCGATTGGAAGCCCGATTCCAAGACCCATGTCGCCCACATGACCCACGGCGATTTCTACGGCCACGAGAAGTCCGTGACCATGGCCGAGGGCGAGGACTTCCGGATCGAGTTCCGGGACGACGACGGCGCGGTCAAGGTCCTCAAGGACAAGCTAACGGCCCTGGAAGGCGAGATCCTCTCAGGGACCTTCATGAGCCGCAAAGCCCTGCGGGCCTTCTACGCCGAGCAGATCGAGGAGGCCAAGGCCCAAGGCCTCCTGCTGTCGCTCCATCTCAAGGCGACCATGATGAAGGTCTCCGATCCCATCCTCTTCGGGCACGCCGTCTCGGTCTACTTCGAGGAGGCCCTGGCCAAACACGCCGCGGTCCTCAAGGAGGTCGGGTTCAATCCCAACAACGGCCTCGGGGACCTGTACGCCAAGATCAAGTCCCTGCCCGAGGCCAAACGGGCCGAAATCGAGGCCGACATCCAGGCCGTCTACGCCAAGCGGCCGCCGCTGGCCATGGTCGATTCCGACCAAGGCATCACCAACCTCCATGTCCCGTCCGACGTCATCGTCGACGCCTCCATGCCGGTCGTCGTCCGCGAGTCGGGCCGGATGTGGGGGCCGGACGGCCAGCTCCACGAGACCAAGGCCATGATCCCCGACCGCTGCTACTCGAGGGTCTACAAGACGATCATCGAGGACTGCCGGGAGCACGGCGCCTTCGACCGGGCGACCATGGGCAGCGTCCCCAACGTCGGGCTGATGGCCCAGCAGGCCGAGGAGTACGGCTCGCATCCCACGACCTTCGAGATCCCCTCGGACGGGACGGTCCGGGTCGTCACGGCCGCCGGCCGGGTCCTCATGGAGCACAAGGTCGAAGCGGGCGACGTCTGGCGGATGTCCCGGGTCAGGGACATCCCCATCAAGGATTGGGTCAAGTTGGCCGTCAAGAGGACCCGGGCGACGGGCGCCCACGCCGTTTTCTGGCTCGACCGGGAGAGGGCCCACGACGCCCAGGTCATCGCCAAGGCCGAGCGCTACCTCAAGGACCACGACACGACGGGGCTGACGATCAAAATCATGCCTCCGGTCGAAGCCATGAAATACTCCCTGGAGCGGATCCGCAAGGGCCTGGAGACCATCTCGGTGACGGGCAACGTCCTTCGTGACTATCTGACGGACCTGTTCCCGATCCTCGAGATCGGGACGAGCGCCTACATGCTGTCCATTGTCCCGCTGCTCGCCGGCGGCGGGCTGTTCGAGACGGGCGCGGGCGGCTCGGCCCCCAAGCACGTCCAGCAGTTCGAGAAGGAGAACTACCTGCGCTGGGATTCGCTGGGCGAGTTCTCGGCCTTCGGGGCCTCGCTCGAGCACCTGGCCGCGGCCTTCAAGAACGCCAAGGCCCAGATCCTGGCCGAGACCCTCGACGCCGCCATCGGCAAATTCCTGGACAACGGCAAGTCGCCGGCCCGCAAGGTCGGCCAGATCGACAACCGGGGCAGCCACTTCTACTTGGCTCTCTATTGGGCCGAGGCCCTGGCCGCCCAGGACAAGGACAAGGAGCTCCAGGCCCGGTTCGCCCCGGTCGCCAAGGCCCTCGGCGAGAACGCGGCCAAGATCGATGCCGACCTGATCGCCGTGCAGGGCGGGCCCGTGGATATGGGCGGCTACTACCGCCCCGACAAAAAGAAAGTCGAGGCGGCCATGCGGCCGTGTCCGATCTTGAACGCGATCATCGACGCCCTATAGGGTAACCCGGAGCCGTCGAGGCTCTCCCGGACGATTCCCGAGGCTTGTCTCGAATCGAGAATCGAAGGCTCGAACCTCAGGCCTTGCCGAGGACCATGGCCAGGAGGGCCATCCGGACGTAGAGGCCGTACTCCATCTGCCGGAAGTAGGCCGCCCGCGGGTCGGGATCGAAGGCCATGCTGATTTCGGCGACCCGCGGGAGAGGATGCATGACGATCATCTTCTCCTTGGCCGGGGCCATGACCTCGGGGGTGATGATATAAGCGCTCTTGACCTTTGAGTAGACGGCCGGGTCCTCGAACCTCTCCTGCTGGACGCGGGTGACGTAGAGGACATCGGTTTTCGGCAGAACGCCGTCGAGGGTCGGGGACTGGGCCTGGGCGACGCCTTTGGCCGCGACCTCGTCCATGACGTCCTTGGGCATGCGGAGGATGTCGGGCGAGACATAGTTCAGCTTGATGCCGTCGAACTGGGTCAGGAGGCGGGAGAGGGAGTGGACCGTCCGGCCGTACTTTAAATCGCCGAGCATCGTCACGGTCAGGTTGTCCAGCCGGCCCAGCTCCTCGCGGATCGTGAACATGTCGAGGAGGGCTTGGGTCGGATGCTCCCCCGCCCCGTCGCCGGCGTTGATGACGGGCTTTCCGGCGTGCTTGGCGGCCAGGGCCGCCGACCCGATCTCGGGATGGCGGATGACGATGACGTCGGCGTAGCAGCCCAGGGTCCGGACGGTGTCGGGGAGCGACTCCCCCTTGGCCACCGAGGAATACCGGACCTCGCTGATCGGGATGACCGCCCCCCCCAGCCTCTGCATGGCCGCCATGAAAGAGGAGGAGGTCCGGGTCGAGGGCTCATAGAACAGGTTGGCCAGGATTTTTCCCTTGAGAAGGTCGAAGGTCCCGACCCTCTCGACCATGACCCGCATCTCGTGGGCGACGCCGATGATGTATTCGAGGTCGTTCCGGTTGAACTGCTTGACCGAGAGGATGGCCTTGCCGTACCAGGGCGCGGTCTGCTGGTCGCCGAACGGGAGGAAGGGCCGGATGGATTTCTTGGGCATGGGGCTCCTTCTTTCGGCGGACACTATATCCCCGCCCCGCCGGCTCCGTCAATACGCGAAGCCCGGCCTAAATGTACTCGATCGTCGCCGGCGGTTTGGGCGTGAGCTCGTAGGCGACCCGGACGACCGAGGGGATCTCCTTGACCATCCGGCGGGACATCCTCATCAGGACGTCCCAGGGGATCGGCGTCGGCTTGGCCGTCATGGCGTCGCGGCTTTCGACCGACCGGATGATGACGATGTCGCCGAATTTGCGCGCTCCGCCCTCGATGCCCGTCCCCTTGTCGGACAGAAGGACGGCCAAGGCCTGAAACGGCTTGAGTTTCTTGAGGCCGTCCTCGACGATTTTCGTCGCCTTCCGGACGACGGCCACCCGCTCCGGCGTCACTTCGCCGAGGACGCGGGTCATCAGGCCGGGGCCGGGAAACGGCATCCGGGCGTGAATGCTCTCCGGCAGGCCGAGGGCCTTGGCCACGGTCCGGACCTCGGGCTTGAACAGCTCCTTGAGCGGCTCGACGACCTTGAAGCCGAACCCCTTTTCGGGGTCGATCCCGATCTGTTCGAGGATGTTGTGCTGGGTCTTGACCCCGCCCTTCGTCTCGATGATGTCGGCCTTGATCGTCCCCTGGACGAGGAAACGGGCCCCGCTCCGGAGGACTTCCCGGCCGAAGACCGAGTAGAAAGCCTGCCGGAAGGCTTTTCTCTTCTCCTCGGGATCGAACTTGCCGGCCAGGGCGGCGAAAAACTCTTCCCCGGCCCGGACGATATCGACCTTGATCCCGAGCCCGGCGAAAACGCCTTTGACCTCGGCCGGTTCGCCCTCCCGCATCAGGCCGTCGTCGATGAAGACGACCTTGAGCTTGCTTCCCAGGGCCCGGTGGGCCAGGACGGTGCAGGCCGAGCTGTCCACCCCGCCGGAGAGAGCGGAGATCGCCTTCCCCTCGCCGACCATCCGGCGGATGGCCTTCGTCTGACGATCGCAGAATGTCTTGATCTTCATTCTCTCCCCTTTCATCCTTCGGGCGAGGGTGTTTTCGGTCGGTTCGTCCCGAGCCGACGGATGACGGGTCCGGAAGGGCCCGGGCTTATTCGATCCCGGAATCGTCCGTATCCGCGTCCGGGTCCGGGTCCGTCGCCGCCCCTTCGGTCTCGGCGCCCTCGGCGGGGACGCTTTGGGCCGGGGGCTCCTCCCCCTCGACCGGGGGGCCGCCCTTACCCTGACGCCGGCGCCGTTTTTCCTCCTGCTTCCGCAAGCGGTCGAGCTCGCGGCTCCGCTTCGCGCTTCGATAAGCCCGGCTGCTCTTGGCCATGATTCCTCCTCGTTTCGGTCATCGCATAAAAAAGGGACGGTCCGGATGAACCGTCCCCTGGAAAAGCGTCGAAAACGTCCGTCGTCCGGATGAGGGTTTCAGAAGCGTCGGCCTCCTCAGCGAGTCTGAAGGCATGAAAGAACTCATCCTACCCCAAAAAAAACCGGTTTTCAAGTCAGCCCCGGCCCGCCTCGGGAGGCCTCTCGGAGCCCCCCGCCCCGAGATATTTTTTAAAAAACGCCTCGGCTCGCTCGAAGACATGGAGCCATTTCCCGAAGACGAGGAAATCGTGGACCTCGTCGGGAAAAACGATGAGCTCGTAAGGGACGCGGCGCGCCCGGAGGAGCTGGACGAGGCCCGTCGTCTGGGAGAAGGCGACGTTGCGGTCGTCGTCGCCGTGGACGAGGAGGACGGGCGAAGTCCACTTGTCGATCGTCGAGACCGGCGAGGCCTGGAAAGCCGTGTCGTTCACGTCGAGGGAATTCCCCCAGAGATGGACCCCGGCGATGTCCACGCCGGCTTTGAAGAGGTCCGAGTTCCGCGACAATCCCATGGCCGTCAACAGGCCGCCGTAGGACAGGCCCCAGAGGCCGATCCGGTCGGGGTCGACGTCGGGACGGGACCGAAGGTATTTCGCCGCGGCCACGATGTCCCGGTACTCGGACGACCCGGCCCGTCCGCGGTTGGGGGCCGTCCGGAACTCCCGCCCATAGCCGATCCCCGACCGGAAATTCACCGAGATGACGACGTATCCCCGGCCGGCTAAGTATTGATTGACGGCGTAGGCCATGTGGTAGAAGAACATATAATGGTAGCCGAGAAGCATCTGCCGGGAGGGTCCGCCGTGGGCGAAAAGAATCGCCGGGCGCTTTTCGCCCGGGGCGATGGCCTGGGGAAGAAACAGCTGGTTGTGGAATTTCCAGCCGTCCTCGGCGGTCAGGATGACCTGCTCGGGGACGACCTGGCTTTCGAGGGGAAAGGCCGCCGGCGTCTTGGTGATGAGCCGGGCTTCGCCGCCCTTGGCCGGGACCAGGGCCACGCCGCGCGGGCGGCGGGCGTCGGAATAGAACACGGCCACCGCGCTTCCCGAAGCAAGAGGCGCGGCCTCGGTCTCGATCCCCTCCCCCTTGGTCAGTTGAGTAGGTCCTCCTCCGGCCGTCGGAGCGGCCCACAGGTCGCGGCGGTCGATATCGCCGACGTTGGAGGTGTAGAAGAGCGTCCGGCCGTCGGCCGACAATCCGATATACTCGGCCTCGCCTTCGCCCGGCGTCAGGTTGACGGGCACGGCGTCCGGCCCGCCGGAGACGGGAACGGAGTGATAGTGCTGCCAGTTGTTCCGCTCGAGCCGGAAAACGAGATGGTCGCCGGCCCAGAGGATTTCCCGGACGGCCCGGAAGCTCTGATCATCCGGCGGCTCGTGCCAGACCTTTTCGGCCGTGTTCTTCTCGACGTCCGCGACCCAAAACGTCAGGACTCGCCCGTCGGCGAACTTGGCCTCCTGGAATCCCGGGCCGGTCGCCGGCTGGGGCGGCGGGGCGGGCCGGGCCGCTTGGCCCGAAGGCGGCGTCGCTTCAGGTTTGAACCCGGGAACGGCCGGCCTTCGCTGGGCTTGTGCCTGGTCTTCGGCCGTGATCCGGGCGAAGGCCCAGCCGGGACTGCGGATGAAGGCGATTTTTTTCCCGTCGGCGGACCAGGTCGGGCTCGTGTCGCGGTCGACCGAAGGGACGAGATACGCGATCTTCCGGGTCGCCGGCTCATATACCCCGATGAAGCCGTGGTCTCGCCGGTCGCTCGTGAAGGCGACTTTCCGGCTGTCGGGCGACCAGCGGGGAGAGCTGTTCGTCCCCCAGGTCCGGAAAAGAGGTTTCCGGCTATCGTCGTCCGATTTCGGCGCCGTCTTCCCCAGGCCGGGGACCGGGACGCCGTAAATCTGCCCCTCCTTGACGAAGAGGACCAGCTTCCCATCGGGCGAGAGGACCGGACTCGTCCCCGCGGCGAGACGAAACGGCTTGGCCTCCCTCGTCCGGACGGCCCAGATGGCCTGCTCCGCCCCGTCGGGAAAATGCGACGGATTGGCCGACCAGCCCTCGCGGTTGAGGTCGTGGCCGCGGACGAAGACGACGACGTCCCCATCGTCCGAAATGGCGATGTTCGCCAGGTCCGTCCCGTCGTCTTCGGTGAAATTCGTCAGACGGAAGGGCTGGAAATCGGGCGCCGCGGCCGTGAAAACGTTCCGCCGGCCGCGCTCGAACCCGAACCAGGCGATCCGGTCGGCTTTCTTCGCCGAAGCGAGGCTGTAGGCGAAGGAGTAGCTCAGGACGTCGTCGAGGGAGTACGGCTTGGCCGTTTGTCCCGCGGCTCCTCCCGCCAGGAAAAACGCCAGGACGGGGGCGGCGAGGCGGATTCGAGGTCGGATCATGGCTCTCCCTCCTTCGGTCGCGTTCATGCGGCCTCATGATGTTTCCGTTTCGCCCGCCTGTCAATACCTTTTCTCGCCGGCCTTGAACACTATTCACATTCGCCGCCCATGGCGCGGCCGTTTTCAAGACTTTTTTACTATTGGCACCTACCTCCCCTTCCCCTCCTATGAAGAGGAGAGGCCCAAAAAACGTTAAACGGCCTCGGATCGAGGCGGCGATATTTGGAACGAAACCTTCATCGGCCAAGGTTCTTGCAATCCGGTGCTCCTTGGGGTATGGAATAGGGCCGTGAAGACGGCCCGGCGATCCTTCCCCGTCGTCCTCGCTCTGTTCCTCGGCAGCGGCGCGGCCGCCCTCGTCTACGAAATCGTCTGGTTCCAGCTCCTTGAGCTCGTCATCGGCTCGACGGCCGTTTCGCTGGCCGTCCTCCTCGGGACCTTCATGGGCGGGATGTGCCTCGGAAGCCTCCTTCTGCCGCGCCTCGTTTCCCTCCGCCGCCATCCCCTTCGCGTCTACGCGGCGTTCGAGGCGGCCATCGCCGTCTTCGGCCTCCTCGTCCTCTTCGCCATGCCCGTCATCGTCCGCTTCTATGCCTCGCTCGCCGGGCCCGGTGTCGGAGGCCTCCTCCTCCGGGCGCTCGTCGCTTCCGCCTGCCTTCTCGCCCCGACGACGCTCATGGGAGCGACCCTGCCGGCCGTCTCCCGCTGGCTCGAGGCGACGCCGGACGGCGTGGCCCGGATGGGATTTCTTTACGGGGCCAACACGGTCGGGGCCGTGCTCGGCTGCCTGTTGGCCGGATTCTACCTCCTCCGCGTTCACGACATGACCGCGGCCACGTTCGCCGCCGCCGGCCTCAACCTCCTCGTCGCCGGGGCGGCGCTCCTCCTGGCCGGCCGGTCCCCTCATCGCCCGCCGGAGAAGGAAACGAGAGACGCGGAGACCGGCGCTATGCCGCCGACATGGCCCGTCTATCTGGCCATCGCCCTGTCCGGCGGCAGCGCCCTCGGGGCCGAGGTCGTCTGGACCCGCCTTCTGTCCCTCCTCCTGGGGGCGACGGTCTACACCTTCTCGATCATCCTGGCAGTCTTCCTGGCCGGATTGGCCGCCGGAAGCGCGGCCGGAGCATACACCGCCCGCCGGACGTCAAGCCCCCTGGCCGCCCTCGGATACTGCCAGCTCTTCCTCGGGGCGGCCGTCGCCTGGACGGCTTTTATCATCACGAAATCCCTCCCCTTTTGGCCGGTCAATCCGCAGCTCGGTTCGAATCCCTGGTTCGGATTCCAGCTCGACCTCCTCCGAACGGCCTGGGCCGTCCTCCCTCCGACCCTCTTTTGGGGCGCGAGCTTCCCCCTGGCCCTGGCCGCGGCCGCGCCGCGGGTGAAGGAGCCGGGCCGCTTCGTCGGCCGCGTCTACGCCGCCAACACCCTCGGGGCCATCGCCGGGGCGGTCGGCTTCAGCCTCGGCCTCATTCCCCGGCTGGGAACCCGGGCCTCCCAGCGCCTCGTCATCGGCCTGGCCCTGGCCGCGGCCGCGATCGCCCTCGGCTCGGCCCTCCGGCCGTTTTTCCGGCCGTCGCGAAGCGCCCTTCCCGAGTTGGGGCTGCGCGGCGCGACGCTCATCGCCGCCGGACTCGTCGCCGCCCTCGCCCTCTCCGTCCCGAGGACGCCTTGGGAGCTCATCGCCTACGGCCGAGACGTCCCCCGAAAGCGCGGCCAGGCGACGCCCCTCTACGTCGGCGAAGGGACGAACGCCTCGGTCGCCGTCACCGAGATCGGCGAAGGGATCCGGAACTTCCACGTCAGCGGCAAAGTCGAAGCCTCGACCGACCCCCAGGACATGCGCCTGGAGCGAATGCTTGGCCACATCCCGGCCCTCGTCCACCCCGCCCCGAGGTCCGTCCTCGTCGTCGGGTTCGGGGCCGGAGTTACGGCCGGGACGTTTCTCATCCATCCGACCGTCGAAAAGGTCGTCGTCTGCGAAATCGAGCCGGTCATCCCAGAAGTCGTGGCCCGCTTCTTCGGGGCCGAAAACTACGACGTCGTCGACGACCCGCGCGTCCGGATCGTCGTCG
>VGJF01000110.1 GCA_016867585.1 Candidatus Aminicenantota bacterium
TTTTCCTGAACGGCATCCCGATTTTCACAGCCGAGCTGAAAAATCCGCTCACCGGCCAGACGGTCGAAGACGCGATTCGCCAATACAAAACGGGGCGAGACCCGCGGGAACCACTCTTCGCCTTTCGGCGTTGTCTTGCCCACTTTGCCGTCGATTCCGACCTCGTCTATGTCGCCACGCATCTCGTTGGGCTTAAAACACGCTTTCTGCCCTTCAACCAAGGGAAGTACGGGGGCGCGGGAAATCCGCCCGTGCCTCCGACGCGAAAAGGCTACGCGACCGATTATCTCTGGGAGGAAACCTGGACGCGGGACAGCGTCCTCGACCTCGTGCGCCAGTTCATCCACGAAGTCGAGGAAGAGGACGACAAAGGACGCAAGACCGGCGAGCGCTCACTTATTTTTCCCCGTTATCAGCAGCTCGACGGCGTGCGAACGCTCGTCTCCGACGCGAGAGAACACGGCCCCGGCCGGCGGTATCTCGTCCAACATTCGGCCGGCAGCGGAAAAAGCTATACCATCGCCTGGCTTGCCCATCGGCTCGCGACCCTCCATGACGCGGCCGACCGGCGCGTTTTCGATTCCATCGTGGTCATCACCGACCGGCGCGTCCTCGACCGGCAGCTTCAGACGACGATGCGCCAGTTCGAGCAGACGCTCGGCGTCGTGGAGAATATCGACACGACATCGCGGCAACTCCAGGAGGCGCTCGAATCCGGAAAGACGATCATCGTCTCCACCCTGCAGAAATTCCCGGTGATCGCGAAGGAAATCGGCGAGCTTCCGGGCAAGCGGTTCGCGGTGATCGTCGACGAGGCGCACTCGTCGCAGTCGGGCGAGAGCACGAAGAGCCTTAAATCCGTGCTCTCCTCGGGATCGCTCGAAGAGGCCGAAGCTCAAGAGGCCGGAGCGGAGACGCCGGAAGAAGAGCTGGAGCGCGTCATTCTGGCCGAAATGGAGAAGCGCGGGCGGCTGCCCAACCTTTCGACCTTCGCCTTCACGGCGACGCCCAAATCCAAGACGCTGGAGCTTTTCGGGACGAAGCGGCCGGACGGGAAATTCGTCCCCTTCCACCTCTACACGATGCGCCAGGCGATCGAGGAAGGGTTCATCCTCGACGTCTTGGCCAATGACTCGACCTACAAAGCCTATTGGCGGCTGTTCAAGAAAATCGAAGACGATCCTCGATACGACAAGAGCAAAGCCGAGTATCTGCTCAAATCCTTCGTCGAGCTTCATCCCCATGCCATCGGCGAAAAGGGCAGGATCATGGTCGAACACTTCGCCGCGCAGGTCCAGGGAGAAATCAGCGGAAAGGCGAAGGCGATGATCGTCACCCGGTCACGCCTTCACGCCGTCCGATACAAACTGACCGTGGACAAGTATCTCGCCGAGCGCGGCTATCCGTTTAAAGCGCTCGTGGCGTTCTCCGGGACCGTCGAAGACGGCGGAAAATCGTACACGGAAGCTAATATGAACGGTTTTCCCGAAACCCAGACCGCCAAGGCTTTTGGGCGCCAGGAGTACCGTTTCTTGATCGCGGCCAACAAGTTCCAGACCGGCTTCGACCAGCCGTTGCTCCAGACGATGTACGTGGATAAGAAACTCGGCGGCGTGAACGCCGTGCAAACGCTGTCGAGGCTCAATCGGACGCACCCGGAGAAACGCGGCACGATCGTCCTCGACTTCGCGAATGAAGCGGACGAGATCAAGGCCGCCTTCGAGCCGTATTACGAGACGACCCTGCTCTCGGAGGCGACCGATCCGAATCTTCTCTATGAAATTCAATCCCGCCTCGCCGGATTTCCCGTTTTTGCCGAGGCGGATGTGAACTCTTTCGCAAAGATATATTTTGATCCCAAGGCAACGCAGGACAGGTTGTATTCGGCTCTCGCTTCCGTCGTCGAGCGTTTCAAGGGGATGCCGGAGGCGGAGAGACGGGATTTCCGGGGGCAACTCGCCGACTACGTCCGGCTTTACGCTTTTCTTTCCCAGGTGCTGACTTTCGCGGACGCGGATCTGGAAAAGCTCCATGTCTTCCTCCGGTATCTCCGCCGTTTGCTTCCTCCCGACCGGCCGGAGCTGCCGCGCGAGGTTCAGCAGAACATCGATATGGAATCCTATCGCATCCAGCAGACCGGGAACGGAAAAATCAGCCTGGACCGAAAACCCTGTCTGTTGGAGCCTCAGACGACGAAGGGAAGCTATGAACCGCCGATGGAAGATCTGGAGCCGTTGTCTCGAATCGTCGCCGAGCTGAACGAGCGCTTCGGTCTCAGCCTGGGGGCCGAACATCGAATCACGCTCGGGCAGATTATGGGAATGCTCGACGGTGATGCGGCCCTCGACGCCGCGGCGCGGATCAACACGCGGGAAAATGTCCGGCTCACCTTCGATCTTAAAGTCGGGCAAGTGATCCAGGAGATCGTCGATTCGAATTTCGATCTCTACAAGCGGATTACGGACGACCGGGCCTTCGGCGAGGTCGTGAAGAATTTTCTCTTCGATCATTACCTGCGCGCCCATCGAAACGCCGAGGAGTTGATCAAACGGGGCGAGTCGAAAACGCTGGAGTTCAAGTCGACTCTGCGTTGGAATCTCAAGGAAGACCGGCAGGACGATCGAGGAGCGACGTCCGCGGTTCTCAAAACGGTCGCCGCGTTCCTCAATACGGAAGGCGGAGATCTGCTCATCGGCGTGGCGGATGATCGGAAGATCATCGGAATCGAGACCGACCGGCTGGAGAACGATGACAAGTTCATGCGTCACTTGGCCCAGGTCGTGCGGAACGGCCTCGGGGATCGGGCGGGCACCTGCATCGATCCGAAAACGCAAATCGTCCAGGGGAAGACCATCTGTCTTGTAGGCTGCCGGCGGAGCCCGGAACCCGTTTTTCTGAAGTGGAAGGGTTTGGAGACCGCTCCGGAGGGCGATTTCTTCGTCAGGAGCGGGCCGGGGACGGTGAAGCTTCCGCCCGAGAGCGCCCGGGAATACATCCGGACGCGGTTCACGGCGGCAAAACGATAGACACCCTTCTTCCTTCTTCCGGTTGTTGACACGTCGCGCGGAAATCTGGTAGAAAAGCCCCGTGCAGCCGAAAATCGCGCCGGCGACGTGCTCCCACCACTGGGCGATGGTCAACCAGCGGGGCGGCTTCCTCGTCGTCGAGGGCTGCTTCCACTGCCGCAACCGGATTTCCTTCTTCTCCGAGGAGCCCGTCCCCCCCGTCGACGACTACCGGGAAGGCGATCATTTCTGGAGCCACCTCGGCAGCTTCCAGGCCTCGAAGTTCGACCTCCGCTGCGAGAAATGCGGGGCCGAAGTCGCCATTCCCGACGTCATGGCCCTGTTGCTCTGTCTCAAGTGCAACCCCGACTGCGGCGTTTACAAGGCGGGGAATACCCCCGAAAACCGAAAGGCCTGGGTTTACGTCGCCCTTTGCGCCCACACATCCCATGCCGGAGGAGCTTGCGTCTCTAATACGGGCCTCGAGGCCCTCAACGCATATTTCAACCAGGACCTCCACGACCCGTCCAAGAAGATCCTCATCGTCCCCTGCCGGCTTCGCCCGTTCGTCGACACCTGCGAGGGAGTCGTCCTGGCGGACGTCGGCTTGACGGATCTCTACTGAGAAAACGAGGAATCCCATGAAAGTCCAGGAATTGGCCGCCCAGGCGGGCTTGAAGACCTTCAACTCCCCCGGCGACCGGGAAATCAAAGGCGTCTACATCTCCGACATGGTCAGCGACATCATCGGCATCGGCGAGGGCCTTCTCCTCGTCACCCTCCAGACGCACAAGAATCTCATCGCCGCGGCCAATCTCGTCGACGTCTCCGGGATCGTCTTCGCTCGGGGCAAGGCGCCGGCGGAGGACGTCGTCGCCCTGGCCGACAAGGCCGGGATTTCCCTCCTGGGATTTCCGAGCGACACCTGGACGCTGGCCAAGAAGCTCTACGAGATGGGGATCCGGTAAGTTTTCCCTTTTCCGAGAGCATTTTCCGCGAGGATTCTCGGGGAAGAATTATAAACGAGAAAAGGGACGAACCATGGCGTACGATGAGCCCCGAACGCTGGCGATGGAGATCGACCGACGGAAAGTTTACTTTCCCGAGGGAGCGACCGTCCTCCGGGCCGCCGAGCTGAACGGCGTCTCGATCCCGTCCTTGTGTTCGCATAAGGACCTGACTCCCTTCGGCGGCTGCCGGCTGTGCATGGTCGAGATCGAGGGCGTGCAAGGCTACCCGCTGTCGTGCACGACGACGGCCCAGGAGGGGATGAAGGTCGCCACCGACTCGGAGCGCCTCCGCGAGCTGCGGAGAGACGTCTTGAAGCTCATCCTCAGCGAACACCCGTCGAGCTGCCTGATTTGCGGCGAAAGCGAGGCCTGCCGGACCTACCAGGGGACGATCCGGAAGGCGGGCGTGACGACGGGCTGCCGTTTCTGCCCGAACGACGATGACTGCGAACTCCAGAGCGCCGTCGATAAAATCGGTTTGCCGGAGCTCGACCTGCCGATTCTCTACCACGGCTACGAGCCCGAGCACGACGACCCGTTCTACGACCGCGACTACAACATCTGCATCCTCTGCGGCCGTTGCGTTCGAATGTGCCAGGAGGTCCGGGGGACGAGCGTCCTGGCCTTCACCTACCGCGGACCCAAGGTCAAGATCGGGCCCGCCTTCGGCCGGACCCACCGGGAAGCGGGGTGCGAATTCTGCGGGGCCTGCGTCGACGTCTGCCCGACGGGAGCCCTGGCCGATAAAGTCTCCAAGTGGAACGGCCGGCCCGAGGCGCGGCATGTCTCGACCTGCCCGTTCTGCGCCGTCGGTTGCCAACTCGAGCTAGACGTCGTCCGCGGCCGGCTGTCCAAGGCGAAGGCCCACCCGGACCCGGACGTCAACGACGGCCAGCTCTGCCTCAAAGGGAGGTTCTGTCTGCCGGAGGCGACACACCACTTTGAGCGGGGGAAGAAGCCTGTCCTGAAGAAAGGGGAATATTTCCGGGAAGTCGGCTGGGACGAAGCCTTGGCCGCGGTCGCGGACCGCCTCCGGGGGCTCCGGCCGGGCGAATTCGAGATGCGCGTCTCTCCGGACCTCTCGAACGAAAGCCTCTTCGCCGCCCGAAAATTCGTCCGGGAGGGATTGGGCTTGACGGCCGTCGAGTCGTCGGCCAGGGGGGAGCTCGGCGGCGGTTTCGACCTTTGGCGGTGGCTCTTCTCCCGGCCGATTTCCCTGGGCAAAATCGCCCAAGCCGAGGCGATCGTGGCCGTCGGGCTCGACAGCCGGTTCGACTTCTCGGTCGTGGGGACGAAAGTCCGCAAAGCCCTCGGCCGGGGGGCCGTTCTCCTGACGATCGACCCGCGGGAGAGCAACTTGGCCCGCTACACGGACCATTGGCTTCGTCCGTTGCCGGGGCGGGAGGGCATCCTTTTCGAAGCCCTGGCGAAACGCTTGGCCGGGCTTCCGGCGGACCTTGCGGCCGCGGCCAAGGCCTCGGGAGCCGAGGCCGCGGCGCTCGAGCGGGCGGCCGCCCTTCTTTCCGGAAAAAAGGAAACGACGGTCATCCTCGGCCCCCAGGTCTTTCATTACGACGACACGGCGCCGCTCATAGCCGGATTGACGGCTTTGTCCGAACACGCCGGGGTGAACTTCATCCCCCTCTATTTCGGGGCCAACGCCCGGGGAGTCTTGGAGATGGGCGTTCTTCCGGACGCCGGGGCGGACGAAAACCAGTCCCCGCCCGGGCGCCGCCCCAAGGTCATTTATCTCGTGGGCGAAGTCCCGGACTTGGAGCGCCCGGACTGCGATTTCCTCATTTCCCAGGATGTCTATCCGATGCCCTATCCGGTCGATGCCTTCCTCCCGGCCTCTTCCTTCGCCGAAGCCGGGGGGACGCTCGTCAATCTCGAGGGGCGGGTGCAGGATGTCGTCCAGGCCGAGCATTTCCCCGAGAGCGCCGTCACCGGAAAGATGCGGCCCGATTGGCTCATTTTTGCGGACTTGGCCCGGCTCTTGGGGAAGGACGGGCTGGGCTATCGGACGCCCCAGGACGTCGTCCGAGACATCCGCCGGGAGATTCCGGATTTTCCCTCCGTCCCGAACCGGAAGCCGAGGCGCATGCCCGAGACCCCTCCTCCGGCCTCGTCATCGGCGGCCCGTCCGTTTGCCGGGAAGGGCGATTTTCTCCTCGTCGGCGTCCCGGCCGGCTACCGCCATCGCGGCTTCGACCTTGCCTCCAAAGTCGGAGGCCTGGGCGAGCTCGCCCTGGAGGAGGGCTTCCGGATGCATCCCGAGGACCTGGCCGGGCTCGGGATCGCTCCCGGGGAGGACTGTGCCGTCATTCTCGACGGGCATCCGGCGGCGGTCGTCGGCCCCGCCTATGCCGACAACGCGTGTCTTCCGGGGACGATCGCCTTCACCAAGCCGGCCGTCTTCGGCGGACTGGGTCATCGCCGAGGCATGAGTCCGCTCTATGGGGATGTCCCCAATCCCGTGCGCGTCAGTCTGCGAAAAGCCGGTTCCCGGGACGGGAAAGGCTGAGGGAGGGGCGACATGTATCGCATCATCGAACGCCGGATGATCGTTCCCAACCTCCATGAGTTCATCGTCGAAGCGCCGGCCGTGGCCGAGTCCGTCAAACCCGGCAACTTCGTCATCGTCCGCCCGGATGACGCCGGAGAACGGATCCCTCTTTCGGTCGCCGACTGGGACGCCTCGGCCGGAACGGTCACTTCAATCTTCATGCAGGTCGGGGGGTCGACGGCCAAATTGGCCCGCTTGAAGCCCGGCGCGGCCGTCCCGACCTTCGCCGGCCCCCTCGGGAAGGAGACCGAGATCGGGGCGTTCGGGACCGTCTTATGCGTCGGCGGCTGCTACGGAATCGGCTCGATCTATCCCATCGCCCGGGCCTTGAAGGAGGCCGGAAACACGGTCATCACCCTCCTCGAAGCCCGGAGTTCCTACCTTCTCTACTGGGAGGACAAGCTGGCCGCCGTCTCGGACAAGCTCATTATCGTCACCCGGGACGGGACGAAGGGGGCCAAGGGCCACATCGACCGAATCCCCGAGCTCCTCCAGCGGGCGGGCGCCGTCCCCGACCGGGTCATCGTCAACGGCTGCACCTTCCAGCTCATGCGGACGGCCGAAATCACCAAGCCGCTCGGCTGGAAGACGATCGTCAACATGAACCCGATCATGATCGACGGGACGGGGATGTGCGGCGTCTGCCGTCTCTCCGTCGCCGGGAAGATGAAGTTCGCCTGCGTCGACGGACCCGACTTCGACGGCCACGAAATCGACTGGGACGAGTTCCTGGCCCGCCGGAAAACCTACAACCCCGAAGAAGTCGACCCGTTGCGGCGGTCGAGCTGCCGATCCCATTTTTGAACCGAGAAGCATCACCGAGACGAGGACGCACGTGAGCGAAGAGAAAAAAGAGAAAAAAAGGCTGGACCTCAAGCGCCGGTCCATGCCGAAGCAGGACGAGCACGAGCGGGTCAAGAATTTCGACGAGGTCGCCTTGGGCTATCCCGTCGAGACCGCGATCGAGGAGGCCCGCCGCTGCCTCCAGTGCAAGAAGCCGCTCTGCAACCAGGGCTGCCCGGTCGGGATCGACATTCCCGGCTTCATCAAGTTCATCGTCGAGGGGAACTTCAGCGCGGCCGTGAAGCGGATCAAGGAGACGAACGCCCTGCCGGCGATCTGCGGCCGGGTCTGCCCCCAGGAAGAGCAGTGCGAAAAGATGTGCGTTCTCCACAACAAGAAGGCCCCCATTTGCATCGGACGGCTCGAGCGGTTCGTCGCCGACTGGGAAGCCGCCCAGGGGAAGGCCGAGGCCCCGGCCATGGCCGCCAAGACAGGTCGGAAAGTCGCTGTCGTCGGGGCCGGTCCGGCGGGGATCACCGTGGCCAACGATTTGGCCCTCCTCGGCCACGAGGTCACGATCTATGAAGCCCTCCACGAGTGCGGCGGCGTCCTCCTCTACGGGATCCCCGAGTTCCGCCTGCCCAAGGCCATCGTCCGGCGCGAGGTCGATTACGTCCGGAGCCTTGGAGTCAAGATCGTCACCGACTTCGTCGTCGGGAAGACCCGGACCGTGGACAAGCTCCTGGAGGAGTTCGACGCGATGTTCGTCGGCTCGGGAGCCGGACTCCCTTGGTTCATGGAGATTCCCGGAGAGAACCTCAACGGCGTCTTCTCGGCCAACGAATACCTGACCCGGGTCAACCTCATGAGGGGCTTCCGCTTCCCCGAGTTCGACACCCCGGTCAAGCGGCCGTCCCGGGTGGCCGTCGTCGGGGGAGGGAACGTGGCCATGGATTCGGCCCGGACGGCGGTCCGGCTCGGGGCGGACGAGGTCCACCTCGTCTACCGCCGGAGCAAGGCCGAACTCCCGGCCCGGGCGGAGGAGGTCGAGAACGCCGAGGAAGAGGGCGTCATTTTCGACCTTCTGACCCTGCCGATCGGGCTCATCGGCGACGAGCACGGTTGGCTCCGCGAGCTCGAATGCCTCCGGATGGAGCTCGGCGAGCCCGACGCTTCGGGCCGGCGCAAGCCCATCCCGGTCAAGGGGTCGAACTTCCGGGTTCCGTTCGAGGCCTTGGTCATGGCCATCGGCAACGGCCCGAACCCCCTGATCCCCATGACCACGCCGGGGCTCACCCTCAACAAGAAGGGGGGCATCCAGACCGAAGAAGCGACGGGCCAGACTTCGAGGCCCGACATCTGGGCGGGGGGGGACATCGTCCGCGGCGCGGCCACGGTTATCAGCGCCATGGGCGACGGCCGGGTCGCCGCCGCGGCGATCCATCGTTATCTCCTCGGAAAATGAAGGACGCGGAGAGAGCCGACGCATGACCCTGGCCGAGATCAAGGACCTGCTTCGTTGCGCCGTTCTGGCCGGCGAGGAGAACCTCGGCCACGAGGTCAGCGACGTCGTGGCCTCGGACGGGATGAGCGAAATCCTGGCTTTCGCCCGGTCGAAGGAGCTCATGATCACCGGGCTGACGAACATCCAGTCCATCCGGACGGCCGACATCGCCGGGGTCCGGGCCGTCATCTACTGCCGGGGCAAGGTCCCCGACAAGCGCGTCCTCGACTTCGCCCGGGACAAGGGCATTCCCGTCCTGGCCACGACGATGGGGATGTTCGAGATCTGCGGCATCCTCTACGCCAAGGGACTGCGGGGAGTGTCGTGATGGCCGCCGAGCTCCTTCGCGAAAGCTACGAGATCCAGGGCCGGAATTTCGACAAGGCCGGCGAGATCTCGAGCGAAATCAAGTCGCTCCTCGGCGGCCTCGGCCTGGACGCGGCCGCCGTCCGCCGGACGGTCATCGTCGCCTTCGAGGCCGAGATGAACGTCGTCATGTACGCCCGCCGCGGAACCTTGACCGTGATCCTGACCGATGAGGACATCGACCTCGAGGTCCGGGACGAAGGCCCTGGCATCCCCGACGTCGGCCTGGCGATGCAGGAGGGATATTCGACGGCCTCGGACGAGATGCGGGAGATGGGTTTCGGGTTCGGGATGGGCCTCCCGAACATGAAGAAAAACGCGGACGCGTTCCGGATCGAGACGGAGGTCGGGAAAGGGACTTCGGTCCTGGCGACGATCCGGCTGAACTCCCATGTCTGAGCTCACGCACGGCTTCAAGATCGGCGTCGAGAAATGCGACGGCCGAATGCACTGCATGCGGGCCTGCCCGACCCACGCCATCCGGGTCAAGGGCGGAAAAGCCCGGGTCATCCCCGAGCTCTGCATCGACTGCGGCAACTGCCTGGCCGTCTGTCCGACGGGAGCCATCACGGCGACGACTCTCCCTTTCACGGCCCTCGACAAGTTCAAGTTCAAGGTCGTCGTCGCCTCGCCGGCCCTGTTCGCCCAGTTCGGTCCGAACGTCACCCCGTCCCAGGTCGGCCGGGCCCTTCTCGACCTGGGCTTCGACGCCGTCTGGGAAT
>VGJF01000111.1 GCA_016867585.1 Candidatus Aminicenantota bacterium
AAGAAGCGGCAGGCGAAGGGATAGGCGACCGTGTAGGCGAAGGCCGCCCCCCCGAGGAAAAACACCGAGGTGAAGAGGACGAAGGGGACAACGTATTTTTTTTCCTTCTGGTAGAGGCCCGGGGCGATGAACTTCCAGATCTGGTAGAAGATGAACGGCGAGACGGCGAACAGGGCCGTCAGGAAGGAGACCTTGATGTAGGTCATGAAGGGCTCGGTCAAGGTCAGGTAGGACAGTCTCTGCCCTTCGGGGAGAAACCGGGTCAGGGGCTTGGCCAGGAAGTCGTAGACGTCCCGGCTGAAGGCGTAGGCCGGGATGATGGCCGCGAAGATCGAAAGGAAGGCGTAGAACAGCCTCTTTCGGAGGTCGTCGAGATGCTCGAGGAAGGTCATCTCGTCAGGAGATTTTTTGGCCTTCCTCATCCTCGCTGAAGCCCTTCTTGAGGTCCTTGATGTCGTCCCGGATGGATTTGAATTCGTCGGCCCGGATCTCGCTCTCGAACCGCTCCTTGATCTCCTCGGTCGACTTCCGGAATTCCCGCATGGCCTTGCCGATGGACCGGCCGATCTCGGGGAGTTTTTTCGGTCCGAAAACGAGGAGAGCGATGGCCATGATGACCAGCATCTCCGGAAGGCCGATATTGCCAAACATCAGATATTTCCTCGGTTAGAGGCCCGAAAAATATAGCCCGTCCCCACTCCGAAGTCAAGGCGGCGTTTTTGACTTCCCGCCGGGCCCATGCTAGAATTCGACGGTCCCTTAAGGCGATGAAGCGGAAAATCGTTCTCCTCGGCGCGGCCCTTCTCGTCTTCGTCCGCCTCGGGGCTCGGGAGGAGGACGCTTGGCGGTCCGGCCTCGACCGGATCGCCGAAATGGCGGACCTCGTCCGCGAACATGCCTACGCCGCGCCCGACCAGGGCAAGATGGTCCAGGAGGCGATCAAGGGCCTCCTCCAGACCCTCGACCCGCACTCTTACCTGCTCGACCCCGACAGCTTCTCGCGGATGGCCGAGGAGCAGCGGGGAAAATACTACGGAATCGGGACCCAGATCGCCAAGCAGGAGGACCGTCTGGTCATCATCGCCCCGATCGAAGGGGGGCCGGCCTGGAGGCTGGGCGTCCTGGCCGGCGACGTCATTTCCCATATCAACGGAGAGAGCACGAAGTCGATCACCGACCGCGAGGCCGTCTCGAAACTCCGGGGGCCCCGGGGGACCAAGGTTGGCGTGTCCATCGCCCGGGAAGGCTTGGACAAGCCGCTCGAGCTCGAGATCACCCGCGAGGAGATCCCCCTCTACAGCGTTCCCTACGGCTTTCTCCTGGACGGCGAGACGGGCTACATCTTCGTCCGCTATTTCGCCGAGAACACCGTCGCCGAGCTGCGGGACAAGATGGCCTCCCTGACCAAGGCCGGAATGCGGTCCCTCATTCTCGACCTTCGCGGGAACGCCGGAGGGCCGCTTTTCCAGGCCATCGACATGGCCGACCAGTTCCTCCCGAAGAACGCCCACGTCGTCTCGGTCAAAGGGCGGAATCCGGCCTTCGACCGGTCCTTCTCGGCCGCCTCGACCGAGGCCAGCGAAGGCCTGCCCCTCGTCATCCTCATCAACCAGGGCAGCGCCAGCGCCTCCGAGATCGTCGCCGGGGCGGTCATGGATCACGACCGGGGCCTCGTCGTCGGAGAGGATTCCTGGGGGAAAAGCCTCGTCCAGCAAATGTTCCCCATCGCCCCGAACATGGCCGTCGCTCTGACGATCGCCCGATACTACACCCCGAGCGGCCGGTCTCTCCAGCGCGATTATTCGAACTTTGACGACTACATCCTCGACGCCAAGCCCGTTCCGGAGCAAACCCGGGAGGTCAAATACACGGCCAAGGGCCGGAAAGTCCTCGGCCAGGGGGGGATCACGCCCGATCACAAGGTCGAGTTCCGGATCCTCGTCTATACCCTCGAGCTCCGCGGCCGGGGAGCGTTCTTCGGCTATGCCCGCCGGCTGATTTCTCATCAGACGCCCTTGGGGAAAAAGTTCCTCTTCCCCGAAGAGATGAAAGCCGGAGCCGATCCCGCGGGCAAGATCCAGGTCGGCCGCCTCTTCGTCGCCGACCCGGCCGTCCTCGAGGACTTCCGGGGCTACGTCCTCGAGGCCAAGCTGCCTTACGACGAGGCCGTCTTCAAGAAAGCCGAACCGGAAATCAAGCGCGAGCTCGAGCGCGAAATCACCTCCGCCCTCTTCGGCGTCGAGGAGGGATGGCGGGCCTTCGAGAGGTCCGATCCGGTCGTCCTCAAAGCCTTGGAGGTCATGCCCGAGGCCGCCAAGTTCGTGGCCCGATGAAAATCGCCGTCGCTTCCGACCATGCCGGCTACGACCTCAAGACGGCTCTTCTCGGATTCTTGGAGGAGCGCGGAATCCCCCACGAGGACTTCGGGGCGAGCCCCGGCGAGACCGTCGATTACGTCGATCAGGCCGAGACGGCGATCCGGGCCGTCCTGAACGGCGGTTGCGACCGGGCCATCCTCGTCTGCGGGACGGGAATCGGCATGGCCATGGCCGCCAACAAGTTCCCCGGCATCCGGGCGACGGTCTGTTGGAGCGCCTTCACCGCCGACATGGCCCGCCGGCACAACGACTCCAACTGCCTGACCCTCGGCGGCCGCGTCCTCAGGCCGGATGAGGGCCTCGCCGTCGCCCGGATTTGGCTCGACACGCCTTTCGAAGGCGGACGGCACCGCCGCCGCCTCGACAAGCTCGCCGCCCTCGAAGCCCGGGCCTGCGGCCGCCGCCCTTAATAAGAAGGAGGATCTCTCATGCCGTCCCTCAGCGAACAATGCCAAGCCTTGACCGAGCGGATCGAGAGAAACAACGCCTGGCGGCAGAAGGAATGCTTCAACCTCATTCCCTCGGAGACGGCGCCTTCGCTGCTCGTCAAGCTGGCCGAGATCTCCGACCCGGCCGGCCGCTACGCCGAGCACCGGACGATGAAGGGCGAGGAGGTCTATTTCTATCAGGGGATCGACTTCATCCGGGACGTCGAAATCGAGGCCCGGCGGGAGCTCGGCCGCTATTTCGGCTGCCGGGACATCGAACTCCGTCCGATTAGCGGCCAGATGGCCAACGAGGTCGTTTTCAAGGGGATGGTCAAGTTCCTGAACCGGGCCAAGGCCGAGGGCCGTCCCTCGCGGAGGATGAAGCTCGTTCTCAACAACGACCTGGCCAAGGGCGGCCACCTGAGTTCTCAGCCCATGGGCGCCCTCTTCGGCTGGGTCGAAGAAGATCCGGCCACCGGCAGGGAGAGCGTGGTCGGCTTTCCCGTCCGGAAGGACAATCCCTACAAGGCCGACCTCGAGGCATTGGCCGCCCTCCTCGAGACGCACAAGCCCGAGCTCGTCGTCTTCGGGAAGAGCATGTTCATCTCCCCCGAGCCCGTCCGATTCACGGCCGAAATCGTCCGGACCTGGAGCCCGCGGCCCGTCCTCATGTACGACATGGCCCATGTCCTCGGTCTCTACGGCGCCTTTCAGGAGCCCCTCCAGGAGGGGGCCGACGTCGTCACCGGGAGCACGCACAAGACGTTTTTCGGGCCGCAGCGCGGCCTCGTCGCCGGCAATTTCCCCCCGGACAGCCCCCTCCGCAACCTCTGGCTCGACATCAAGGGCCGGGCCTTCCCGGGCATGACCTCGAACCACCACCTCGGGACCCTTCTCGGCCTCCTCCTTTCGGCCTACGAGATGAACGCCTTCAAGGCGGAATACCAGGCCGCGGTCCGGGCGAACGCCAAGGCCTTCGCCAAGTCCCTCAGGACCCACGGCCTGCCCGTCGAAGGCGACCCGGCCGACGGCTACACGGACACCCACCAGGTCCTCGTCCGGGTCAAGGCCTTCGGCCGGGGGATGGACATCGCCCGCCGCCTCGAGGAGAACAACATCGTCACGAATTACCAGGCCCTCCCCGACGACGCGACCTTTCTCGAGTCGAGCGGAATCCGGATGGGCGTTCAGGAGATGACCCGTTTCGGGATGGGCCCGGAGGATTTCGATGTTCTGGCCGGCCACCTCGCCGAGTGCGTCGTCCGCGGGAAAGCCGTCAAGGACGAGGTCCGGCGTTTCCGGGGGAACTTCCTGGAGATGCGGTATTGCCTGCCGGCGTCCGAAGCCGTCCCCCTGGCCGCCCGGATCTTCGGCTCGGCCTTTCCCGGATCCGGACTTACTTCCCGGTTCGCCGAGGAACTTCACAAAATCGGGTAGGGCGGCGATGAAGATCCTGGTCGTCGGCTCGGGCGGGCGGGAACACGCCCTGGCTTGGAAAATCCGGCAGAGCCCCCGGGTCACCGGCGTCTTTTGCGCCCCGGGAAACGGCGGCACGCGGCGGGTGGCCGAGAATATCGCCATTCCCGACATCGACATCCCGGCCCTGGCCGATTTCGCCGCCCGGGAACACATCGGCTTGACCGTCGTCGGCCCCGAAGTCCCCTTGACCTTGGGGATCGTCGATGAGTTCGAGTCCCGCGGCCTGCCCATTTTCGGCCCTTCGAAAAAAGCCGCCGAGCTCGAGGGGAGCAAGATTTTCGCCAAGATGTTCCTCGACCGCCACCGCATTCCCACGGGACGGTTCAAGGCCGCTTACACCCCCGAGGAGGCGCGGGCCGTCGTGGCCTCCGAGCCCTTCGGCTATCCCCTGGTCGTCAAGGCCGACGGCTTGGCCGCCGGGAAGGGCGTTCTCATTTGCCGGAGCAAGGCCGAGGCCGAGGAGGCGGTCCGGGCGATCATGGTCGAGCGGGAGTTCGGCGCGGCCGGCCAGGCCGTCCTGTTCGAGGAGTTCCTCCGCGGCCAAGAAGTGTCCTTCATCGTCATCTCGGACGGGGTCCACGCCCTTCCGCTCGTGACGACGATGGACCACAAGGCCGTCTTCGACGGCGGCGGCGGGCCGAACACGGGGGGGATGGGGACGATTTCCCCCTCGCCGGCCGTTTCCAAGAAGACGATCGGCGAGGTCATGGCCGGGATCATCCAGCCGACGATCACCCGGATGCGCGAGGAGCAGCGTCCTTTCAAGGGGGCGCTCTATGCCGGATTAATGATGACCGCCGAGGGCCCCAAGGTCCTCGAGTTCAACTGCCGATTCGGGGATCCCGAAACCCAGCCCCAGATGCTCCGCCTCCAAAGCGACCTGGTCGAGATCCTGGCCGCGGCCGTCGCCGGCGACGTCCTCGCGCGCGAGGTCGAGTGGACGCGGGGGGCCGCGGGCTGCCTCATCCTGGCTTCGGGGGGATACCCCGGTCCCTACGAGAAAGGGAAAATCATCCAAGGCCTGGAGGAGGCCGAGCGGCTGCCCGGAATCGTCCTCTTCCACGCCGGGACGAAGTTCGAGAACGGCCGGTACGTGACGAGCGGCGGTCGGGTGCTCGGCGTCGGGGCCGCGGACCGGACGCTGGCCGGGGCCATGACCCGGATCTACCGGGCCGCCGGCCTCATCCGCTTCGACGGGATGCACTACCGCCGAGACATCGGCAAAGCGGGGGCCGGATCTCCGGTCCCGAAGGGAGAATGAAATGGACGTCGTCCTCTTTGTCGGCAGCGCCTCCGACCTCGAGGTCGTCAAGGAGGCCCGCGAGATTTTTCGAGCGTTCGAGATCTCTTTCGTCGTCGAGGTCACCTCCGCCCATCGCTCGCCCGAGCGGACGACGGCCCTCGTCCGCAAATACGAAGCCGAGGGGGCCGCGGTGTTCATCGCCGCGGCCGGAAAGGCGGCCCATCTCGCCGGGGCCGTCGCCGCCCAGACCATCCGTCCGGTCATCGGCGTCCCGGTCGAAAGCGGAGGCCTGGGCGGGCTCGACGCCCTCCTTTCGACCGTCCAAATGCCCAAGGGCGTGCCCGTGGCGACGATGGGCACGGGCAAGGCCGGGGCGGCCAACGCGGCCCTCCTGGCGGTCCAAATCCTGTCCCTCGGCCGGCCCGATCTTCGGGAGAGGCTTCTCGAGTCGAAGAGGAAAATGGCCGCCCAGGTCGGGGCCGACGCGGAAAAGGCCCGCTCGACGGCATGACCTCTTTTTCGATCCGCACCTTCGGCTGCCGGACGAACCAGGCCGAGGCGTTCGCGTGGGCGGCCGAACTCGAGCGGGAAGGATTTCATCGCCGGTCCGACGGGGGCGAAGACGTCGTCGTCGTCAACACCTGCACCCTGACCTCCCGGGCCGACCGCGACGTCCGCAAGTTCCTCCGCCGAACCGCCCGCCTCAATCCGAAGGCCGGAGTCGTGGTCACGGGGTGCCTCGCCGAGAGGGACCCGGAGAGTCTCCGGCGGATGCCCGGGGTTCGGGACGTCCTCCCCAATGCCGAAAAAAACCGGGTCCCGGAGGTCGTCGCCGCGGCCAGGCCCTCGGGCGCCGCGGCGGCCGGGAAAGCTCCGGCCGCCGGCCGGCCGTTCCGCTCCCGAGCCTTTCTCAAGGTCCAGGACGGCTGCGACATGGGGTGCCGGTTTTGCATCATTCCCCGGGTCCGGGGCCGGGGCCGAAGCGTCGCCATCCGGGAGGTCGTCGACCGGGTTGGAGCCCTGGCCGGGGACGGTTTCCAGGAAATCGTCTTGACCGGGATCAATCTCTCGGCCTACGGACGGGACCTGCTTCCCCCGTCCTCCCTCCTCGACCTCGCGGCGGCGATCGACGCGGTCCCGGGACGATTCCGGGTGAGGCTGAGTTCGCTCGATCCCCGTTTCGTGACTTCCGAGACGGTCGAGGGGCTGACCCGATCGGCCCGGATTTGTCCCCATTTTCACCTGTCGCTCCAGTCGGGGGCCGATCCCGTTTTGCGGGCCATGGGGCGGAGAAGAACGGCCGCCGATGACCGGGCCCTTTTGGCCGAATTCGCGCGAAGGTCCCCTGAAGCGGCCATCGGCGCCGACATCATCGTCGGCTTTCCGGGGGAAAGGGAGGAGGATTTCGAGGCCAGCCTGAGCCTTGTCCGGGACGGGCCGTTGAGCTACGTCCACATTTTCCCCTTCTCCCCGCGGCCGGGGACGCCGGCCGCCGAGGACCCGCCGGTGGATGAGGCGGTCAAGAGGGCCCGGACTCTCCGCCTTCGCCGCGCGGCCGGGGAGAAAAACACCGCTTTCCGGCGGCGGTTCGCCGGGAGAGTCCTCGAGGGCGTCATCGTCGGCCGCTCTTTCTCAGGGGACGAGGCCCTGACCTCCAATGACATGCCGGTCGCCCTCCCCCCGTCCGCGGCCGCCCTCGGGACGACGGTCCGGGTCCGAATCCTCCGGGTCTCGGACGAGGGGACGGCGGGCGAAATCGCCGGGGCCTCTTTTCCGGACGGCCATGAACCGGATTAGCGTCCTCCCCCCCGGCCTCGCCCAGAAAATCGCCGCCGGCGAAGTCATCGAGCGCCCCGTCTCGGTCGTCAAGGAGCTCGTCGAGAACGCCCTCGACGCCGGGGCGACCGAGGTCGCGGTCGACCTCGTCGGCGGAGGCAAACGGCTTGCCCGCGTCCGCGACAACGGGAGCGGGATGAGCCGGAGAGACGCCGAACTCGCCTTCATCCGCCACGCGACAAGCAAGATCGCCGACGAGGGCGACCTGTTCGCCATTGCGACCTTGGGTTTCCGGGGCGAGGCGCTGGCTTCGATCGCCGCGGTCTCGCGAGTGACCCTCCGGACATCGGAAGGCGGGAGCGCGTCCGGGACCCAGGTCGAACGCGAAGGGGAGGCCGTCCGGGAGGTCCGGGAAATCGCCTTTCCGGGGGGGACCGAGGTCGAGGTCCGGGACCTGTTCTTCAACCTTCCGGCTCGGGCCAAGTTCCTCCGCGGGGATGCCGCCGAGCTCGGCCTGATCGTCAAATTCCTGGTCGAGGTGTCCCTGGCCCGGCCCGGGCTGAGGATCACGGCCAGAGAAGGATCGAGGACCGTCCTCAACGGCCTCCCCGTGGCCGGCCTCCGTGAGCGGATCCATCAGGTCTTCGGCCGGTCGGCCGTCGACAAGCTCATCGAGGTCGATCACGTCGAGGGCGAGAGGGCCGTGCGCGGGCTCGCTTCCAGGCCTCCCGAAGGCGGTTCGGCCCGGCCCCGACAGGTCTTTTTCGTCAACGGGAGGCCCGTCCGCGACAAGGTTCTCTCCGCGTCCCTTCGGCAGGCCTACCGCGGATTTCTGGAAAGGGACCTCGGGCCGGAAGCCTACCTCTTCGTGACCTTGCCGTTTGACGAGGTCGACGTCAACGTTCATCCGGCCAAGTCCGAAATCCGTTTCCGGGATTCCCAGGCCGTTTTTCAACTCATGCTCCGCGGCCTCGAAAAGGCCCGCCTTCGGGCGAGCGGAGTCAAGGACCTGGCCGCCCTCATGTCCGAGGCCCCCCCCTCCGTCGTTTCCGGGCCGGACCCCTCCCCGGCCGGAGGCCGGACGGCCGTCCTCGATTTCGGGGTTTCCGAGAAGGGGGAGGCGTTCTCCGCGGAATCCTGGAGCGGCGGGCCGGCGGGTTCGGCCGGCGGGCCGCGACTCATCGGGCAGTTCGCCGATGCCTATATCCTGGCCGAAACGGCGGACGACCTGCTCGTCATCGACCAGCATAACGCCCACGAGAGGATCCTCTTCGATCGATACGCCGAAGTCGACCGGCTCAGCCGATGGCCGGTCAAGATGAGCCTCCTGCCGCTTGTCTTCGAACTTTCGCCTTCCCAGAGGATCGGGCTCGAGGCCCGCCGGAAAGCTTTGGAGAAGGCGGGCTTTCGGGTCGAAGCCATGGGGGGGGCGAGCTTCGCCCTGCGCGAATATCCCGATGTTTTCAAGCCGGAGGAGGCGCTCGGAGTCGTTCTCGACATGATCGGGGAGGAAAAGCGCGCGTCCGTCCCCGAAGGAGAGCGCCTCCTTTGCACAATGGCCTGCCGGTCGGCGGTCAAGGCCGGCGAGCCCCTGCCTCGGGAAAAGATGGCCTTTCTCCTCCGGGAGCTCTTCCGGAGCGCGAATCCCGCCCTTTGCCCGCACGGACGCCCGATCGTCCTCCGCCTCGCCAAGAGGCGGATCGAACGGGGTTTGGGCCGGCCCGCCGGCTCCTTATCCGCATAGGGAAAGACCGGCGGGCCTCGGGCGGCTTTGACAAAATTGACAACGCGAAAGGCGGCTGTTACGATGGGCCCGCTTGGCGGGGAGTGGCGCAGCCTGGTCAGCGCGCTTGCCTTGGGAGCAAGAGGTCGACGGTTCAAATCCGTCCTCCCCGATCATCCCGCGAATCCGGCGCGCCTGTAGCTCAGGTGGACAGAGCAGCTGCCTTCTAAGCAGCGGGTCGGGAGTTCGAGTCTCTCCAGGCGCGCTTCATTTCCCCGCCGGCGGGGGATTGGACGCCGCCCGTCGGTTCACCCAGCTTTTGGTTTCGCCGTCGCGCCAGCGGACGCCCTCGGCCAGGGCTCGCCGAAGCTTGTCGGCGTCGTAAGGCACTGTGATTCGGCCGCTCCGGACTTCCTCGCCGTAGCGCGATTCGAAGCCGCGGCTCAAGGTCACGGTCAGGAGCTTGAGGTCGTAGTTGAGCTCGAAGAGGGCCCGGGAAGGATGGGCGAGGACCTGGAATCGCTCGCCGAGGAGGGGGATGATGCGGTCGATCCCGGCCTCGGCTCCGTCCAAGAGGTCGAGGGGGGTCGGCGGAAAGAGGAGATAATACCTCTCGCTCCCCGCCTCCCTCCCCTCGAATCGAAAGGCCGGGGTCTGGGGAGAGGATCCGACCATCCGGCGCGCGTCGAGGACGAAGAGGGCGGGCCGGCCGTATTCTTCGTTCCGGCCGGCGAGGAGGATCTCGGGGATCTCGTCCCGGTCGAGGTCCACGAATTCATAGTCGCCGATCGACCCGGCATGCCAGTACTCTCCGAGGACGTTCCGGCCGAAATCGAGAAGGAGGACGCGGGTCGGATATCCTTCCCGGGAGGCGGAGATGACGAGAATCTCCGGCCGGGCATCCTGGTGGAAGTCGCAGAGGG
>VGJF01000112.1 GCA_016867585.1 Candidatus Aminicenantota bacterium
CCTCGTCCGGGTCATTTGCTCGACCGCCGACGGCGGGTCCCTCGTCTTCCTCGTCGACGACTGGGCCCGGGCCTGGCGGGAGGGAGATATTCTCGATGACAAACGCCAATACGGATGACCGCCGGCTCGCCGTCCCGGCCGCCGTCCTGGCCGTTGTCCTGGCCGGGACCTCGGGCTTTCAGGAACGCGAAGGCGTGCTCAGGCTCCTCGGGATCGAGGCCTCGCCGGAGTCGGTCGACTACGTCGTCCGCAAGACGCCGTTCCAGCTCCACACCCTCCTGACCGAGGAGAGGCATCCGAAAACCTGGACCCTGAGCGAGCGGATTCCCTCCTCGACCGAGGCGGGGTTGACGATGCTCCTCGGCGTGGACGAGGACATCGCCGCCAAACTCGAAAGCCTGGCCTCCCGGCCGGACGACCTCGTCCGTCTCGCCAACGCCGTCGAGGCCGCCATCCTCGGCCGCCGGACGATTTATATCTACGGTTGCGGGGCCACGGGGCGGCTGGCCAAGCAGATGGAAAGCTCGTTCTGGCGCCCCTTCTGGAGCCGGCTCAAGGCCCAGCCCGACCTCTGGGCCAAGGTCAAGCACCGCGTCTCGCCCGAGGTCGAATCTTCGCTCATCGGAGAGATGACCGGGGCCGACCGGGCTTTGATCAGTTCCCTCGAAGGTTTCGAGGACCTGCCCCTGATCGGCCGGCTCCAGCTGGCCGATCGGGGCATCGGCCGCGGCGACCTCGTCATCTGCGTCACCGAGGGAGGGGAGACGTCCTCGGTCATCGGAACCGTCCTCGCCGCCCTCGACCAATGGAAGGCGGCCCCGGACTTCGACCCGGCCGAAAGCCGGAAGCGGCTTTTCTTCGTCTACAACAATCCCGACGACAGGCTCCGCCCCTTCGAACGGAGCCGATTGGTCCTCGACGAGCCCGGGATCACGAAAATCAACCTGACGACCGGGCCGCAGGCGATCACGGGATCGACCCGGATGCAGGCCACGACGATCGAGACGTTCGTCATCGGGAGCGCCCTGGAGGCCGCGGTCGAACGAGTCCTCCGCGGAGCGTTGAACAAAAAGGACATGATCCGCCTGGGGTTCGCGGCCGAGACGACGATCGCCGGCCGGCTCCGCGATTTCGGTCCTCTCCTCAGGGAGGTCAAACGGGCGATTCCAGCGATCGCGGCCCTGACCGACCTCGAGGCCGCAACATACGCCGCCGGCCGGTTCTCGACGGTTTACGCCGGTTTGGGCCTGATCACCGTCTTCATCGACAGCACCGAGCGCAGCCCGACCTTTCGTCTCTATCCCCTCGACACCGTCCGGGAACCGAAACGCCGGTGTTGGATTCAGGTCTGGACCGAGGCCGCCGACGCCCAGGCCGCCTGGCGGTCTTTCCTCGGACGGCCTTTCCGCGGCCTGGATCCCGACCTCTACCGCAAGCCGTTCGCCGAGGAGGTCGAGGACCGCTATCTCCGGGAAAAGGCCCTGGCCAGCCTGACCCAGGCCGGCGACGACCAGGCCTCCTTGTACGACTTCTCCTTCTCCGAGCCGAACATCGCCAAACGAGGACCCCGATCCGGGGATTTCGGTCTCTTGGTCCTCCTGCCGGAGGAACGGCGGATGTTATCCGAGACGGGGTCGGCTCCGCGCCGTTTCGAAAGGCTCGTCCTGGAGAGCGGGGCGGCCCTGGGGGTCATCCTCATCGAAGACCGGAGCGAGGCCACCGCCAAGCCGCCGGTCTTCGGCCCGGCCCGCGACCCCAAGAAGACGCCCATCGCCGTCGTTCGCCTGGCCGTGGACACGGCCGGCGATCCCATGGGCGTCCGGTCCCACATCGCCCTCAAGATGCTTCTCAACGCCCACTCGACGGCGGTCATGGCCAAACTCGGAAAAATCGTCGGCAACACGATGACCAACGTCAGCCCGTCCAACCTCAAGCTCATCGGGCGGGCGACGTCCCTCATCCTCCTCCATGTCAACGACGTCCTGGCCCGGCCCGAATGGGTCCGGCGCCACGGCCCCCGCCGGCCCCTGACCTACGGCGAGGCGAACGCCGTCCTGTTCGAGGCCATCGCCTTCATGAAAGAGAAGCCGCAGCGGGCCGGTCAAGCGGCCGAGGTCCCCCTTTCGATCATTTGGATCCTGGAATCGTTCCGGGAGAAGCGGGGGCTCGCCGCCGAGGAAGCCCTGGCGATCCACGAAGGGCGGGGCCTTCAGGCCTATCTCGCGGGGCTCAAAACGCTTTAGCCGGCCGGGGGAACGTTGACGATGTCGTAACAGGGCTCGATGATTCGGCGCTCGCGGCGGGGGGATTTCTTCGGCGGGACGGGCGGCGGCTCGTTGGGGGTCTGGGGATAAACGTACGTCTCTCCGGCGTAGTTGCGCATGACGACCTGCTTGTCGTCGATGGCCTGAACGTACTTCGGCAGGACGGGGACTTTCCCCCCTCCGCCGGGGGCGTCGATGACGTAATAGGGAACGGCCAGCCCGGAGGTCCAGCCGCGCAGGGCCTCCAGGATTTCGAGGCCCTTCTCGACCGTCGTCCGAAGGTGCCCGGTGCCGCAGACATAATCGGTCTGGTAGATGTAATACGGCCGGACGCGGGCCAGGAGGAGTTTTTGCATCAGCCGGCGCATGACGGCCGGGTCGTCGTTGACCCCCTTGAGGAGGACGGTCTGGCATCCGAGGGGGATGCCGGCGTCGGCCAGAAGGCCCAGGGCCGCGTTGGCCTCGGGGGTGAGCTCGTCGGGGTGGTTGAAGTGGACGTTGACGTAGAGGGGGTGGAAGCGGCGGAGCATGGCGGCCAGGGCCGGGGTGATCCTCTGGGGGAGGAAGCAGGGGATGCGCGTCCCGATCCGGAGGATCTCGAGATGGGGGATGGTCCGCAGCTCGCGGAGGATGAATTCCAGGCGGGCGTCGCTCAGCATGAGCGGATCGCCGCCCGAGATGACGACGTCGCGGACTTCCTTGTGGGTCCGGATGTAATCGAGGCCGTCCTCGATGTAGCGGGGATTGATCTTGGCCGGGTCGCCGACTTTGCGTTTCCGGGTGCAGAAGCGGCAGTAGGCGGCGCACATGTGGGAGACAAGGAACAACAGCCGGTCCGGATAGCGGTGGACGATGCTCGGCACCGGAGAGTCCGCATCCTCCTGGAGCGGGTCGGCCAGGCCGCTGTCCGCCGCCAGCTCGGCCGGATCGGGAACGACCTGGCGGTAGATCGGGTCGCCCTTGTATTTGATCAGACCGGCGAAGTACGGCGTGATCTGGGTCTTGAAGTGGCGGGCCACTTTCCGGATCTCGCCGACGGGGAGGCCGAAGAACGCCGCCACCTGCTCGGGCGTCCTCAGGCTTCCTCTCAAAATGCGAGGCCAGTCATCCATGGTCCTTCTCCTTAGGCCAAACGCTTGGCGTAGATGATCCGGTCGTCTCCCGGCTGGTAGAAATCCGGGATCCGGGCCACCTCGGTGTATGATAAATCTTCGTAGAACCGGCGGGTCGGGCCGTATTGGGCGGTCGAGGACGTCTCGATGAGAATCAGCCGCCCTCCCTCCCCCCGGACCTGGGCTTCGAGCCAGGCGACGAGAGCCTTTCCGAGGCCCCGGCCCTGGGCCGATGGGGCCACGGCCATCCAATAGAGGTCGTACGTCCCCCGGGTCAGGGGGGTCGGTCCGTAAGTCATATAGCCGGCCACGGCCCCGGCTTCGTCTTCGATGACAACGGCGGCATAGTCCTTCTGGCCGGGCCGGCCGAGATAGACGTCGAGGATCTCTTCGGCCACCTCGACCTCCTCGGGGCGGAAGAAGCCCGTGGCCCCGACGAGGGCGAGGACGGCCGCCCGATCGGCCGCGGTCAGGGGGCGGATCATTTGCCCTTCCTCCGGTTCATGGCCTTGTCGATGAGCTTCTGCCAGAAGACCTTGTACTCGATCCCGGCCGCCTTGAGGGCCCGGACGTATCCGGCGTCGAGGCTGATGTCGGGATTGGGATTGACCTCGAGGACATGAATTCTGTTCTTCTTGTCGACCCGGAAATCGACCCGGGCGTAGTCGCGGCACTCGCAGGCCAAGAAGGCCTTGACCGCGGCCTCCTGGAGCTTCGTCTTGAGCTCGTCCTCGATCTTCGCCGGGCAGACGGGCTTGGTCGCGGCGTAGAGGACGCCGTCCGTGTGCCATTTGGCTTCGTAGCCGCAGATCGCCGGCTGGCCTTCGGGGAGGTCGGAGAAATCGATCTCCGAGACGGGCAGCGCCTCGGGCTGCTCGACGTCCATGACGGCGACGTTGAATTCCCGTCCCTCGATGAACGATTCGACGAGGACGGGCTCCTCGAAATGATCAAGGATGCGCTGGATCCGGGCCCGAAGCGAGGCCTCGTCCCGGACGACCGACTCCGGGTGGATGCCCAGACTGGCGTCTTCGGTGTTCGGCTTGACGATGAGGGGGAAGGGCAAATCAACCTTGGCCTCGGCCGTCTCGACCAGGACGCCCGGGGCCGTCGGGAGCCCGGCCGATTTCAGGACGGCCTTCGTCTTCCACTTGTTGAGGCATAGGGCCAGGGTTCGGGAATCGTTCCCGGTGTAGGGGATGTCGAAGAGCTCGAAGGCCGCGGCGACGTTGGCCTCGAGCTGGGGGAGCCCGAGGAACGCTTCGCAGAGGTTGACGACGACGTTGGCGTTGAGGTTCTTGAGCCTCTGGATGAACCCCATGAAGCTTTTCCGGAGGGCGATGATGAAGGCCGTATGGCCGAGCTCGGTGACGGCCGGGAGGATCTCCCGGGCCGTCTTCTCGACGGACTCGTCCGACGGATCGGGGACCTTCGTCCCGGTGACGGGGTCGTAGGCGTTGAAAGCGATCCCGACGAGGACGTTCCGGTCCTTGCGGGGGCTCATGCCCGTCCTCCCCGGCTCCGGCCGGCCCGGGACCAAGCCTCGTCGACGACCCGGAGAATGAGGTCCTCGTAGGAATAGCCGGCCGTCCGGGCGGACTTGGGCAGGCAGGAATTGTCCTCGGGATTGGGCAGGACGCCCGGCAGGGGGTTGACTTCAAGGATGTTGGGCTCTCCGGCGGCGTCGAGCCGGACGTCGATCCGGCCCCAATCCCGGAGGCGGAGGACCCGGCAGGCGGCCGCGACAAGGCCCTCGATCTTTCCGGAAAGCTCGGGCGAAAGACGGGCCGGGCAGACGAAGATCGGCAGGGGCTTGTCGGGCGTATCCCAAATCCATTTCGCCTCGTAGGAATAGATCGGCCGGGCTCCCGGCGGAAGGAGGGCGTGGTCGATCTCGACGATGGGAAGGATTTCGAGCCGGGGATAAGTCCCCAGGACGCCGACCGTGAATTCCCGGCCGTCGAGAAAGCTCTCGATGATGGCCGGCTCCTCATAAAGGGCGAAGACTTCGCCGACGCGGTCGACGAGGTCGGCCCGGGTCTCGACGACGGCATTGTCCTTGATGCCCTTGCTCGAGCCTTCATAGAGCGGCTTGACGATCGCCGGGAGGGCGACCTCGCCGGGGACGGGATCCCCGGGTTCGACCGTCCAAAACGGCGGCGTGGCGATCTTGTGGAAGGACAGGATCTCCTTGGCCCTCGACTTGTCGAGGCAAAGGCTGAGGGTCATCGGGTCGGAGCCGGTGTAGGGAAAGCCGAGGATCTCGCACACGGCCGGGATGTGGGATTCCCGGTTGGGGCCAAACAGCCGTTCGGACATGTTGAAGACGAGGTCCGGCCGCTCGGCCCGCAACGTCAGGTAGGCCTCCAAGTCGGATTCGACGAGAATGACGTCGTGTTTCGTCCGGAGGGCGGCCGCGACGGCCTGAATCGTCTCCTCGGAATCGCACTCGGCCAGAAAATCGGACGATGGAGGCTCATCATCCTCGAGCCCCGTCTCTTCGATCCGCGAAGCGACGGCCGCGGCCATGCCGGCCTTGGAACTGAAAACGAGGGCGATCTTCATCATCGGTCTTTCGAGATGAGGCTCGTCCGGGCCGGATCGCGATCGGAAATATTCATCGAGGCGGGATCTTTCACTTCGTTTTTGCTGTTTTCTTTTTTAGTTATAAATCATTTTTCGGAAATGTCAATAGGGTTTGTCAAGAAAAATACAATTAGTGGGGCTCGGCGGCGGCGGCGCCCCCAAAAGATTGGGCTGTCAAAGAGGTGGACATGTCAGCGCATGAACTCGGGGTAAAGATAGCCCGCCCGCGGATCGAGCGGCCGGCGGGCCGCCCGCTCCTCCAAGCGACGGAGGCGGGAGCGGAAATCGGACGGCGGCCTTTCGAAGACGAGCCGGGCCCCGGCCGCGGAAAGATCCTCCAGCCGGTTTGGATCGGCCGGCTTTCGGACGTGGACGACGAGACCTCCGCCCGCGGCCTCGGCCGCGCAGGCCGTCCGCCGGAGCGAATCGTCATCGCCGCGGCCGTCCGGCGGCGGATAAACGGCGTGGATCCATGCGCCTTCGCGGGCGAGATCCTCGAGCCAGGGGCCGAGCGGTCCGTGATGATAGTAAACGAGCGGGCTCCGGCCTCTTCGGGCGGCGGCGGCCAGGACGACGAGCGTCCCGGGGTCTCGGGGCCTCGGGCTGGCGGAGAGGGCCAGGTAGACTCCGTTCTCGGCGATCTCCCGCAGGTCCGGGAGGCCGAGCGCCGGCCCCGCCTCCTCCGGTTCGAGGGGGCCATGGTGAAAGAAAGACACCGCCGCTCCCCCCGTCCGGGCGGCCGCGCTCAGAAAGACAACCTCGGCCGCTCTCGGCCGGGCGCGGTCCGAGGTGTAGATCTCCGCCCCGGCCTTTCCGAGCCACTCCAACTCGACCGCCGAGAACCGGCCGGAATCGACGAGGCGGAGACGGCCTTCCCGCCGCTTTCTTCCGGAGGCCGCCTCGCGCAGGGCGGCGAAGTCGGCCTCGTCGTCGCGGACGACGAGGCCGCGCTTCTCGGCCTCGGTTTCGAAGCCCATCTTCGGGTCCACGGACACGTCATCCTTTCGGTCTTCGTCAGGTTGGAAATCGCCGGCGAAGGAATTTGCGAAAACGGAGTTTACGCCGCCGGGCGGGTCTTGTCAAGAACTTCGAACCCGTTGTCGTTGAAAATCTTTTCCTTTGAGTTTATAAATAAGAAGGAAAATTTTCCATTCGGTGCTGGTGATTGTCGAGGCCGTCATCCCGGTTTGTCGATATTCCCCCGCGCCCAAGGGAAGAGAACCATAAGAACAAGGCCAAAACATGAAAAAGTGCGTCGTCCTTCTGTCCGGCGGGCTCGACTCGACGACGGCTCTCCTCTGGGCCCGGGCGCGGTACGGCGAAGTCCGAGCCCTGACCTTCGATTACGGCCAGCGCCACCGGGGCGAAATCCGGGCGGCCCGCCGGACGGCCCGCCGCCTCGGCGTCCCGCAGGCCGTCCTCCGGCTCGATCTGGCCTCCGTCGGGGGGGGGTCGGCCTTGACCGACCGGTCCATCCCGCTGCCCCGTCATCGCCGCGTCCCCCGGCTGAAAAAGGACCCGCCCCCGACCTATGTGCCGTTCCGGAACGGAATCTTTTTGGCCTTGGCCGCGGCCTGGGCCGAAGCCCGCGGGATCACCGACCTCGTCTGCGGTTTCAACGTCGTCGACTCGCCCGCATACCCCGACACGAGCCGGGCGTTCGTCCGGGCCATGTCCCGGGCGGTCAACGCGGGCACCCGGTCGGCTTTCGGCCCGCCCCGGCTGCGGATCGTCATCCCCTTCCTGACCATGAAAAAATCGGATATCATCGGCCTCGGCCTTCGGCTCGGGGCCGATTACGCGGACACCGTGACCTGTTACGCCGGAACACCGGAGCCGTGCGGAGCCTGTTCGGCCTGCCTCCTCCGGGCCCGGGCCTTCCGGCAAGCGGGCCGGCCAGACCCGCTGGCCCGAAAACCGCGGCCAAAGGAGCGCCGATGAGCTGGATCCTCAAGGTCCGCGGCCGGTTCTCGGCCGCCCATTTTCTCCGCGAATACCAAGGAGAGTGCGAAAAAATCCACGGCCATACTTTCCGGGTCGAAGCCGAGATCGAAGTCCGGGAGCTCGACCGGGCCGGCCTGGGAATCGATTTTGCCGTGATCAAGAGGCGCCTGGCCGAAATCCTACCCGACCACAAGCTTCTCAATGACGTCTACGCCTTCAACCCCTCGGCCGAAAACCTGGCCCGCCGGTTCTTCGAGGACCTCGCCGCCGCCTTTCCGGTCAGGGCGGTGACGGTCTGGGAATCCGAGGATGCCTCCGCCACCTACGCTCCGGATCGCTGAGATCTTCGGCTCCGTCCAGGGGGAAGGCCTGCGCCAGGGCCAGCCGACGGTCTTCATCCGACTGGCCGGCTGCAACCTCCGCTGCCCGTTCTGCGACACGAAAACCGCCCGACGCGGCGGCCGGAGAATGACTCCGGCCGGCGTCGTCGCCGCGGTCGTCCGTCTCCGGAGACGCTGGCCGGCCGACTGGGCGGACATCACCGGCGGGGAGCCGATGCTCCAGGACCTCGAACCTCTCGTCCGAGGCCTGCGGGCCGAAGGCTTGTCGGTTCAAGTCGAGACGAACGGCACGGTCTTCCGCCCGGCGCCCTACGATTGGATCACGGTCTCGCCCAAACCCCCGGATTACGCCGTGGCTCCGGACTTCCGGAGCCGCGCCCGTGAAGTCAAACTCGTCGTCACTCCGGACCTGGCTTACGCCGTCCTCAAGAGCCTCCGCCGGCGGTTCCCGGAGAATGTCCCCCTCATCCTCCAGCCCCGCTCGAACTCCCGGACATGCGGCGCCAGGGCGGTCCGCCTTCTCGGCCGGGCGATGGAGGAGGGGAAAGCGAACATCCGCCTCGGGGTCCAGCTCCATCGGGTTCTCGGCGCCCGATAGCCCGGCCGGGCGGCGGGGATTGCCTGATTCGCCGTTTCTCAATAGAATGGCCCCTTGAACGGAAAGACCCTCGAAGCCGCCATGCCGGAAGCCGAGAACCGGGCCGCGGGATTGACCGTCGGCCGCCGCCTCCTCCTGACCGCCGTCCTCGGCCTCGTCCTCGCGCTCCTCGTTCCCCTCTACCGGAGGGTCAGCCACGTCTCGGCCCTCCGGCGGACGATCGCCGACATGCGCGTCTGGCAAGAAGCCATCGCCGCCTACAAGGCCGACCATGGGGCCCTTCCCTCCAACCCCCGGGGCGAGATAACCTTCGGCAAAAAAATCGTCCGGGAGCTCAGGCCTTACTTCGCCCGGATCCGAACCGCCGATTGGTGGGGCTGTCATTATGGGATCTGGCTCGGCCCCGGGATCCACGAATACGGTCTGGAATCGTCCTCGGCCGAAGACGTCCTGATCGTCTCGACCGGCCGAAGGGGCGTCCGCGAAGCCTGGCGGTTCGACCCGGACGATCCCGCGGCGGGTTTTTTCGATCTCGACACCATCGAGGATTTCGAGAAAGACCTCGTCGTCTGGAACGGCCGGCCCGTCCGGTGGCCGAAAGACCCGAGATGACCGGCTCCCGGCTCCGCGCTCGGCTCTCCCGGCCCGTCTCCCGGGCCTCCGTCCGGGGCCTCATCGGCCGCCTCCTCGACAATCCGGCCCTGCGAAGCCGCCGCGTCCTCTGGGTCTTGGCCGTCCTCCTGTCCGCCATGTTTCTCTTTCAGGTCGGCCAGTTCATGTTCGTCTGGGACATCGACGCCTCCTCATACTACATCGGCGCCAAGGGCTTCTCCCTCGGGCTCGACATCTACGACCCCGACGTGTTCCAAGCGCCGGCCAATTCGCTCTTCGGCCGGCCCATGGTCATCCCCCCCTACATCTATCCGCCCCTTCTCGGACAAATCCTCATCCCCCTGGCCGCTCTCCCTCCCGAGCTGTTCTACTGGGCCTTCTTCGCCC
>VGJF01000113.1 GCA_016867585.1 Candidatus Aminicenantota bacterium
GCAGATCCGGGAAAAAAGTTGATTCTGCGGCGTCGACGGGTCGGCGTCTCCCGGGCCCATGACCGAGGCCGCGTTGAGGATGACGGCTTCGATCCGGCCCGTCCGGGCCGCGTCTTCGACGATGGCCTGTCCTTCACGCTTCGATTTCAGATAGGGGATGTCCGCCGGCCAATTATCGGGCGTATCCTCATCGGCAGGTGTTCCGTCACCGTGGAACCCGACGGCCCCGACGGTCGAAACATGGACGAGCCTCCGAACTCGGCCGGCGAGGCAGGCGGCGACAACGTTCCGCGTCCCTTCCCGATTGACCCGGAAAAGGGCCTCCCGGTCCCGCTCGAGATAGGATATCAGGGCGGCCAGATGAATGACGTGGGTGCGTCCCCGGACGGCCTCCGCGAAGGCCGTCCGGTCGGCGATGTCGCCGCGCTGGACGGCCACCCCCGCCTCCCGCCAGCTCTCGGGGATCGCGTCGCCGGGCAGGACAAAGGCGGCCAGGGCCGAGGCCCCGTACCGGGCGACAAGACCGGGCATGAGGACCGAGCCGACGAATCCCGTCGCCCCGGTGACGAGGATCTTCATCATGGCCGTCCGGGCCGCCTCAGGGGCTCCGCCGGAGCCTCCGGCAGATGAGGGCGTCGGTCACGACCCCGACGAAGGCGTGGATCAGCATCCCATAGAAGAACGATCGGGTCCAATAGGCGACCAGGCCGAAGACGAACCCGGCGCCGAGGGCGGCGAAAATCTCGGTCCGGGGATGGCCGAGATGATGGAGAGTCGAGATGATCGTCTGGAGGGCCAGGGCCGTCGGGAGATTGGTCGCGGCCAGGATCGGGAAAAAGAGGACTCCCCGGTAGACGAACTCCCAGGGGAGATAGTAGAGGGCGATGTAGGCCGTTCCGTAGAGGGCGAATTTCGACCGGCCGGCGCACGCCGCCCGGGAGAACGGATAAAAGGCCCGCATCAGGGGGTCGGCCGAACCGGCGACGGCGGCGAGAAAGGCGGGAAGAAGGGAAGCCGCGACGACGGCCAGGCCGCGGCCGGCCAAACCGGGGGAGAAGCCGATCGCCCGGAAGGCTTCCGCCGGTCGTCCCGAAAAAAGAAGAAGGATGAGGCAGGGGAGGGCGAACAGGAGGCAGAAGAAGGAAGCGAAATAGAGCATGACGGCCCGGAATCCGCGGGTTTTTCGAGGGAAGGCCGGACGGCCGGCGACGGTCGCGAGCAGAGTCAAGGCGACGGCGAGATAAGGGTAGAGGGCGGAGGCGGGAACGTCAGCGGACATATCCGGCCTGTTGTTCTTTCCGGAACCAGGCGACGATGGCCTTGATCTGCCGGTCGAGACGATCGTCGGGACGATATCCGAGCTCGGCCATGGTTCGGCTGATGTCGAAGGTCGTGTGGGTCGTGATCCGCCGGATCCGGTAGCGGCTGATGACGGGGTCGAGGCGCGGGAGGAGCCGATGGGCCGTTTCGGCGAGAAAACCGAGTCCCATGGCCACGGGAACGGGCACCGTGGCCGAAGGCTTTCGATCGAGCTCTTGGAGCAGGCCGCCGAAAAACTCCCGCCAGGTCGGCGCGATCCCGTTGGCCACCGTGTAAGCTCGGCCTTCAATGCCCGGGATTTCGAGGGAGAGTTCGACGGCCTGGCAGAGGTTCGAGACATCGCAAAGAGGGAAACGCCAGCGGCCGTGCCCGACATAGGGAAACTTCCCCGCGTCCATGCCCTTGAGGATGGGCAGGCAAGAGGTCCTGTCGTTCGGGCCGTAAACGTCCGACGGCCGGAGGATGACGACGGGGAATCCCCGGCCGGCATATTCGTCCAGGAAATAGGCCTCCGTCCTTTTCTTGGACCTGACGTAGGGCATGAAATCGGCCGGTATTCCGGGCCGCTCGGGGGAGATGTTCAACCGTCGGTAGCCGAGGACGATGGCCGTCGAGATGTAGACGAACCGGCGAAGGCGGATCCCGTCGGCCCGGATCCGGCCGACGAGGTTCCTGGCCAGACCGTAAATCTGGCGGCGGCAGACGGCCTCGCCGGCGAGGTCGGAGACGACGGAGGCGGCGTGAACGACCTCCTCGATTTCGTCCGGGATCCGGAATCCCGCGGGCTCTCCCAGGTCGCCGAAGAAGAGCTCGACCTCGAGGCCGCGGAGAAAATGGAGGTCGGCCGTTCGCCGGACGAGGCCGTAGACTTTGCGCCCGCGGCGGATGAAGTGGGCGCAGAGGTTGGATCCGATGAAGCCGTTGGCCCCGGTGACGAGGATCTTTCTCCCCGGCCCGCTCATGTTTTCTTCTCCCCGCCGGACGGCTTGCCGCGGGGGTCTTCGCCCCTCCGCCTTAGCCAGCGCAGGCCGATCAAATAGCCCAGACCGCCCCAGAGGGCTCCGGCCGGAGGATCGACGGCGTGATGATAGCCCATATAGACGGTCGCCAAGACGACGCCGACGAAGATGACGAACAGGGCATAGGCTTTCCTCCCCCCGTAGCGGGCGGAGGCCAAAACCCAGACCAGGGCTCCGGCGACGTGAGAGGAGGGAAAGGCGGCCCCATGAATCCCGGCCGAGTCCTGGAGGGCGCGATTCAGATGAAAGAAGAGATACCCCTCCGAAGGCGGGGTGTGGAGGCCGGCCAGGGCCGGGGCATGGGACGGGCTCAGGGCCGGCAGAAGGAGGAAGAGGACATAAGTTGTATAGTAGGTCAGGTTGGTCAGGGACAAGACGGCGAACGTCTCCTCGATTTTTTTTTGGAGGAAAAAGTACAGGGGGACGGCGAAGATCAAACCGAAATAGGCCGTGTAGAAAAAGGCCATGACCTCGCTGAGGACAGGGCCGTGGAACCGCTCGACCCAGAGTGTCGGATGGACGCCGAAGAGAGCCTTGTCGGCCGCAAGGGCCAGGTCGGTCGCCCAGTACGAACCGAACAGGACGGGGACGAGAAGATCCATCTCCGTCCAAAAAAAGAGCATCAGAGGCAGGGAATAGAGTACCCGCAGTCCCCGGAGGGCGGGCCGGTCGGGACGCGCTTCGCCCGCCCTGATCGCCTCCAGGCTGAAGACGATGACGGCCAGATGGATGAGAGCCCGGACCGGCGAACCGTGGAAATTCCCGGGGAAGACAAGGATCAATAAACCGCTCAGGCCGGTGTAAGAGAGGAAGACAATGTCCAGGACCCGAAAACGGATGCCTCTGTACCGGGAGCGGAGGAGGTTCGGCGTCATCATGGGTTCCGGCGATGGACCATACTCTAGCAGAAAACGACGTCCGATTTAAGCCGCCGGGCGGGTCCGGGCGGCCCAGGGAAATTGACAACCCCCCCGCCTCTCGCTAGGATGTCCCTTCATCGAGGCGCCATGGGCAATCCGGACGGGCATCCTTCGGCGATGGGCGACGCGGTCCGCCGGGCCTATCGCTTCGGCCAGGAGGACGAGGCCTTGACCCCGATCGTCCGGGTCGACGAGCGGGGAAAGCCGAAGGGCCGCATCGGGGCCGGAGAGGCCGTCATCTTTTACGACCTCCGCGGCGAGCGCGAGGTCGAAATCACGCGGAGCCTCGTCGAGCCCGGCTTTCCCCACTTTCCCACGGCCGGACCGCTCGGGCTCCACTTCGTGACGATGATCGATTACGACCCGGGCCTTTCCGTCCAGGCCGCTTTTCCCAAGAAGGGACGGGTCCGGGACACCCTGGCCGAGACCGTCGGCCGGGCGGGCTTGCGCCTTCTCAAGGTCGCGGAATCGGAGAAGGCCGCCCATATCGGCTATTTCATGAACGGCAAGACCGACGCGGCCTTTCCCGGCGAAGAGCGGAAGATCGTCCCTTCGCCCGAAGGGCCGGCGAACTATGACCTGGCTCCGGAGATGAGCGCCTCGCGGGTCGCCGACGAGGTCGCCTCGGCCCTCGCCGCCGGAAAGCACGGCCTGATCGTCGTCAACTTCGCCAACGTCGACGTCGTCGGGCACATCGAGAACAGGGCGGCGGTCATCGCCGCCGTCGAGGCCGTCGACCGCGGGCTCGGCCGGGTCGTCGACGCCGCCCGGTCCGCCGGCGCGATCCTCGTCGTCACGGCCGACCACGGGACGGTCGAGGAATGGCTCTACCCGGACGGCCAGGTCGACACCGGCCACACGCGAAACCCCGTCCCTTTCATCCTGGCCGATTTTTCCCGGGCCGGGAGCGGCGGCGAGGGAGGGGCGAGACTCCGGGAAGACGGCGAGCTGGCCGACGTCGCTCCGACCGTCCTTGCCCTGCTCGGCCTCGCTCCGCCGACGGCCATGACCGGCTGGAATCTCGTTGTCTCGCCGCCCTCGTCGCGGCCGGACAAGCCGAAAGTCGTTTTCATCATCCTGGACGGCTGGGGCTGGCGGCCCGAAACGGAGGGGAATTTGATCGCCGCCGCGAAGACGCCCCGGTTCGATGATTTATGGTCCCGATGCGCCCGGACGACTCTCCGCGCTTCCGGCGAGGCCGTCGGGCTCCCCCCCGGCGCGGTCGGAAATTCCGAAGCCGGCCATCTCCACCTCGGCGCGGGGAGGAGGATTCTCCTCGACCGCGTCCTGATCGACTCCGCCGTCGCCGACGGGAGCTTCTTCGAAAACGCGGTCCTCCGGGAGGCCATGGCCCACGCCCGGGACCGGAGGACGGGTCTTCATCTCATGGGGATCGTCTCCCATTACAGCTCGCACGGGACGATCCGCCATCTCTTCGCCCTTCTCGAGATGGCCCGCCGCGCCGGGCTCAGGGACGTCTTTGTCCACGGCTTCATCGGCCGGCGGGGGGAACAGCCGGAAAGCGGGGCCGTTTACGTCGAAAAGGTCGAGGCGAAATGCCGCGACCTTGGCCTGGGAGAGCTCGTGACCGTCATGGGGCGGCACTGGCCGCTTGACCGGGAGGAGAATTGGGACCGGATCGAGAGAGCCTATCGGGCTCTCGTTTTCGGCCAAGGGACGCTCGTCGGCTAGGGTGGCCGTGAACGTTTTCGGCGAAATGACGTAATAGAAGAAGAATGGACGCCGCGAACATCGAACTCCGGGACATCGCCTTCAGCTACGGCTCCGTCCGGGCCCTCCAGGGCGTGACCGTCGCGATCGGGGAAGGCGCCTGCGGGCTTCTAGGCCCGAACGGAGCGGGGAAAAGCACTCTCCTGAAAATCCTCCTCGGCTTTCTCCGCCCCGACGGCGGCGAGGGACATGTCCTGGGCCATGATATCCGGAAAGACCCCTTCGGCGTCCGCCGCCTCGTCGGCTATATGCCCGAGGACGACTGCTTCCTGCCCGGGATGGATGCCGTCGCCTTCGCCGCGTATTTCGGGGAACTGGCCGGGATGCCGCGCCAGGAGGCCATGAAACGGGCCCACGACGTCCTGTACTATGTCGGCCTGGGGGAGGCCCGCTACCGCCATCTCGAAACATACTCGGCCGGAATGAAACAGAGGCTCAAGCTCGCCCAAGCCCTGGTCCATGACCCGAAACTTCTCTTCCTCGACGAACCCACGGCCAACCTCGATCCCCAGGGCCGGGTCGAAGTCCTCGACCTCGTCAAGGACATCTCCTCCAAGAAGAACATCCGGGTCCTCATCTCTTCGCATATCCTGACCGACATCGAGGCGACCTGCGCCGCGGTCGTGATCCTGAATCAGGGCCGGGTGGCCGCCCAGGGCGACCTGGCCGCCCTGCGCCAAGTCGACTACAGCCTTTATGAGCTCAGGGTCAAGGGCGAAAAAGAGCCCTATCTCCGGGATTTGGCGGAAGCCCGGTGCCGCGTCCAGGAGACCGAGGACGGCCTCCTCAAGGTTTATCTTCCGGCGGCCTTCGACCGCCGCGATCTGTTCCGTCTGGCCGCCCGGCGGGGCGTCCAAATCCGGCATTTCGTCAAGAGCCGAACCTCCCTCGAGGACCTCTTCGCCAAGACCGTCGGAGCGGACTGATGCCCATCGCCGAGCAGGGATATGTCCACTGGGAAGGGCGGCTGGACGCCCGCCGTCGGCCGTGGCGCCCCATCGCCCGGCTGGGCATCCGGCTCGCCTTCCGCCGGAAATACTTCAAATTCGTCCTCGGGATGGCCTTCCTGCCGGCGCTCATCTTCGCCGCCGGCGTTTACATCTCCGAGAGGATCGGGGATTTCCGGGAGATGCTCCGCGGCGCCGACCGCTTCCTGAAAATCGACCCCGACTTCTTCAAGGCCTTCTTCGCGTCGGACTATCTCCTCTTCTGGATGCTGATCATCATGGTCCTGGCCGGGGCGGGGCTCATTTCCGACGACCTCCGCCACAACGCCCTCCAGCTCTACTTCGCCCGCCCCCTCCGGAAAAAGGACTATCTTCAGGGCAAGATCTTCACCCTGGCCTTCTTTCTCCTCCTCCTGACGCTCGTCCCGGGTTTCCTCTTCATCCTCCTGAAAATCATCTTCTCGGGGAGCTTCGCCGTCCTGGCCGAATTCCCCTGGCTCCCCGCTTCCGTCGCCGGCTGGTCGTTGTTCGCCGCCGCTTTCTTCTCCCTCTGCACCCTGGCCGTCTCCTCGCTCAGCCGCAACCGGCGCTATGCCTCGATTCTCCTCATCGCCGCCTATTTCCTGTCCGATATCTTCTTCGGCATCTTCTTCGGGATCTTCCGCGACCCGCATTTCGCCCTTCTTTCGGTCAAGACCAACCTCCAGCAGGTCGCGGCCGCGTTCCTCGGGGCCAGGCCGTTGTTCGACGTTCCCTGGGCCTATTCGGCGGCCGTGCTCGCCGCCCTGGCCGGCCTGGCCGGTTTTGTCCTGGCCCGGCGCGTCCGGGGGGCCGAGGTCATCCGATGAGCCTCGTCCTGAAGGCGGAGAAGATCGGCAAGTGGTACGGGAACGTCCTCGGCCTGTCCGACGTGACGATCGAGATCGGCCCGGGGATCACCGGTCTCCTGGGCCCGAACGGCGCCGGAAAGTCCACTTTGCTGAAGCTCCTGACGGGGCAGCTCCGTCCCTCGATCGGCAGGCTCACGGTCGACGGCCGGCCCGTCTGGAACAACACCGCCCTGTTCCGTCGGATCGGATTCTGCCCCGAGCAGGACGCTTTTTACGACGAGGTGACCGGAGACGAGTTCCTGACCGGCCTCCTGCGCCTTCACGGATACGCCGAAGCCGAGGCCCGACGCCGGGCCGGCCGGGCCTTGGAAATCGTCGAGCTGGCCGGCGGCGGGGACCGTCTCATCCGCGGATACAGCCGGGGGATGCGCCAGCGGATCAAGATCGCCCAGGCGATCGCCCACGAACCCGAGGTCCTCATCCTCGACGAGCCGCTCAGCGGGCTCGACCCGCTGAGCAAGCGGAAAATCATCCGGCTCATCAAGGACTACCGGAGCGAAGGCCGGACGGTCGTCGTCTCGAGCCACGTCCTCCCGGAAATCGAGGCCTTGACCCGCTCCATCGTCCTCATCCACCAGGGGAAGATCCTCGCCCAGGGCGACATCCCCTACATCCGCGAGCTCATCGACGCCCATCCGCATGTCGTCGCGGTCCGCTCGGCCGATCCCCGCCGGCTCGGGTCCCTCCTCGTCGCCGACCGGGCGGTCCAGAGCGTTTCCTACGGGCCGGAGGAGAACCTCGTGACCTTCGAGACCCGGCAGAGGGACCGGTTTTTCGACCTGCTTCCCCGGGTTGTGGCCGAATCCGGCCTCGACCTCGAGGAGATCACCTCCCCGGACGACAACCTCCAGGCCGTGTTCGACTATCTCGTGGGGAAATAGAATGGCCGAAGGAAGCATTTTCCGCGTTTTCGTCTTCGCCCTCCGGCTTGTCCGGCGGGCCAAGAAGATGAGGGTCTTCGCCGTCCTTTCCCTGCTGCCCGTCCTCCTGGCCGTCATCCTCCGGTTGAACGCCGTGGCCTCGCCCGGCCGCGGCCTCGACGGCCTGGCCGTCTTCGGCAACATCATCGTCGCTTTCGGCCTGCAATTCCTCGTTCTCATTCTGGCCTTGTTCTACGGAACCTCGGTCGTCTCCGAGGAGATCGAGGGGAAGACGCTGACCTACCTGACGATCCGCCCCTTGCCTAAGAAGGCCGTCATCCTCGGAAAATACGCGGCCAGCGCCCTCGTCCTCCTCGTCCTTGTCCTGGGGAGCACCCTGGCCTCGTTTTTCATCCTCAACCTCGGCCGGCTGGACTACGGCCCGGCTTGGTCGTTCCTGGGAAAAAGCCTGGCCGCCCTCGCCCTGGGCGTTCTAGGCTACACGGCCTTCTTCACCTTCATCGGGACGTTCCTTAAAAAATCGGTCCTCTTCGGTTTCTTTTTCAGCTTCGGTTGGGAGAACATCGTCCAGTACTTCCCCGGGTCGACGCAGAAGCTGACCTTAATGCACTACCTGAAGTCGATCCTCCCGGGAGTGGGGGAGACGAGCCCGAGCGTTCTCCAGTTCCTGATGTTCCGGCTGGACCCGAGCCCGGCCCCTCTGGCCGTCGCCGTCCTGTTGGGGCTGACGGCGGTTTTTCTCGCCCTGGCCTGCCGGGTCTTCTCCCGAAAAGAGTATCTGTTCGAAGAATAATCGAGGACGTTTCCCTCTTATTTGATGATGTCGTCCCGATCGATTTCCGGCTTCTCGCCGCCCAGCTTTTCGGCGACTTGCTTCTGGGCTTCGGCCGAGAGCATGTTGATGACGTCTTCGGGCAGGGAAGCGGCCAGCTTGACGTGGTCGGGGGCGGAGGTGATGGAGATGGCGTTGAGGAGCCTGCCGATCTCGGGCTTCTCGCCGGCGGCCATGCTGCCCATGGCCTTGAGGCCGTTCAAGAAGTCGGCCATCTCCTTGTTCTTGGCGGCGTCGGCCGACATGGCTTTGATCTCGAGGTCGAGCTTGCGGCCGGCATAGTCGACGAACATCGACATGGCCTTGATCGACGAGAGGCTGCCGAGCATCGGGTTGCCGCCGGTCATCTCGTTGACCTGCTCGGGCGACAAGGCGAAGACGCTCCAGAGCATGGCCGACTTGTTGGACGTCTTGACGAGGTTCATGATCTCGGCCTTCTTGAGGACGCTCTCGCCCTTGCCTTTGAAGAGATCGACGACGGCCTTGACCCCGGCTTCCTGGCCGAAGGCGATGTTGGAGGCGTCGAGGAACGCCCCGTACATCGGCTCTCCGCCCTCCTCTTCGGGGACGGTGAAGAGGGTCACGCCTTCATAGGCCGACTCGGTGTAGGCCGGCGATTCTTCCTTGATCTTAGCGACGACTTTGGCCTGGTCATACTTCAGGTTGACGACGCCGCTGACCTTCGGGTCTTTCTCTCCGGGCTTCTGGGAGATGCCGATGACGGCGAAATAGACGTCCTTTTGGGGATCGAGGCCGAGGGCGTCCAACGTCTGCTTGTATTTTTCGTAATCCTTGTTTCCCTTGATGGCCTTGTCGATGATGTCCGTGTTCATGATCCGTTTGGCGTCGACGACGAAGACGCCCTGAACGTCCGCCGGGATGAGGCTCAGCATGTCCTCGGCTTTAGCCGAGCCGGCGACCGGCGGGCCCGACTTCTTGCAGGCCGCGAGCGCCGTGAAGACGAGGATGAGGGACAGTCCCAGGATAGCCGTCTTTTTCATAGAGCACCTCCTCCAATCCGTCATACGAGAATCCGAACCATAAAGTTCACCCAAGACTATATCATAACTGCCTCCCAAGAAAAAACCGGGTTCTCCGTCCGACAAACGCTTATTGGCGATCATTCATGTATAATGCCCGTTAGGCGAAACGAGAACGTTTCTCTCCAAGGCTTCGAGAAACGGTCTCTCTTATCGAGCGAAGGAGGCTCCATGTCGAAACGCATGCTCACGAAGATCTTGTCGGCGGCGGTTGTTCTCGGATCGGCGGTCCA
>VGJF01000114.1 GCA_016867585.1 Candidatus Aminicenantota bacterium
TTCAGTGTGCGTTGGCGACGTTCCTGGGGGTCATTGGCATCCTCATTTTTGGCATTCTCAAATTGAAGGCCGACATCCAAATTCTTTTAATTCTGGGTTTGGCCTTGACGGCCGTCGTGGCCAAAGCCCTGGGTTTCAAGTGGACGGAAATACAGGCGGCCATGAGTCAGGGCGTCTTCCGGGGCATGATCGGATTGTTTATTTTCATGCTCATCGGGATGACCATCGGGTCCTGGATCCAGGCGGGAACCGTGCCGGCCCTCATCTATTACGGTTTGGGGCTTCTCAGCCCGATGTGGTTTTTACCGGCCGGATTCATCCTCTGCAGCCTGACGTCCATGGCCACGGGAACGTCCTGGGGGACGGCCGGGACGGTCGGTTTGGCTCTCATGGGGATCGGCCTGAGCATGGGGATTCCGGCACCCATCATCGCCGGGATGATTATCTCCGGAGCATTCTTTGGGAACCAATTGTCTCCGATGGCCGATGTCACGAACCTCATTGCCGTCTCGACGGACACCGGGCTGTATGATCACATCAAGACGATGATGGTTACCGTTATCCCCTCGTTCCTGATTGCCCTCGTCATGTATGCGTTCACCGGTTTCAAATATTCCAAAGGGAACTTGGATACCCAGCAAATCATCTTAATTCAAAATACGATTTCCAGCCAATTCCAGATTTCCCTCTGGCTCTTGCTACCGATGATTCTTGTGTTGATCCTGAGCGTTCTCAAGGTGCCGGCAATTCCCTGCATGATGTCGGGAATTTTTTCCGGCGTATTGGTCGCCTTTATTTTCCAGGGAGTGTCCCTGGACGGCGTGCTGACCACGCTCCATTCCGGGTTTGTCGGCCAGACGGGCGTTCAGGTCGTCGACAAGCTGTTGAACCGGGGGGGGATCGTGAGCATGATGGGGACGTTTTCGCTGGCCTTCATCGCCCTGGCTCTGGGCGGAATCCTCGACGAAATGCATTTTATGGAAGTCTTGGTCGAAAAAATTACGTCCCGCATCAGAAAGACGGCCAATTTGACGACCGTGACGATTTTATCAGCCTTCGCCACCAATACCGCCATGGCTGAATCTTATCCCTCCATCATCCTCAACGGCCGATTGTACGCCAAGGCTTTTGATGAAAAGGGGCTGCAGCGCCGGATGCTTTCCCGTTCGTTGGGGGAAGGATGCGTTTGCACGATCGGCCTGATTCCCTGGTCGACGGCTGGGGCTTTTATGGCCGGAGCGTTGGGAGTTCCCACTCTCCAATACATCCCCTATGCTTATCTCAACCTGGTCATCCCGATTGTATCCATCCTCTTTTCTTATCTGGGCCTCTTTGTCTTCCGCACCAAGGCCGCGACGAGCGGCCGGCCTTGAAGACAGCTGGGCTGCGGCCCGCCGGGAGATGATCCAATGAAATCCCGATCCTCGCCTTCGTCTTTCGGAAGCCCGCAAACCTATCAGCTCGGGGGCATGTACACCCTCCGATACCACGACGGCCGGAATGCCGACTGGGGAGACCTCGCCCTGACGGGGGCCCGACTCGCCCTCGATGAAATCCGGGCCTCCGGTCTTCTGGGAGCCGACCACCTGGAAATGAGGGATGAGAACGTCGTGGATTACCATTGTTGGCCCGAGGGGGCGGAGCGCATCGCCGAAGATCTATTCAAGCGCGACATCCTCGCCGTCACCGGCGTGGACTGCAGCGACCCGGCGGAACGAATCGCGAAGGTCGCGGAGCATTATCGAAAGCCGGCGATCTCTTACGGGGCCAACGCCGCCAGCCTAAGCTCTCCCGCCGAGTTTCCCTTCTTTTTCAGGGTCGTCACGCCGAGTTCCTCCTATGAGCGCTACCTGGTCGACGTCGCTGCCCATTACAAACTCAAGCGCTTCGCCCTGTTCTACACCACGGAGGCCTGGGGCCTGGGAGCGTGTCGCGTCGTCCAAGCCGCGGCTCGGGAGGCCGGCCTCGAGGTTGTCGCCGAATACGGCTATCCCCGCGACACACCTCTGGAGATCGTCAGCCGCCATGTCGCCGCCGTGAAGACCGGGGGCATCCGCACGATCTTTATCACGATGCCCACACCGGATACCGTCATCGTCTTCCGGGCGCTGGCCGAACTGGACATGAACCGGCGCGGAACGGCCATTTTCGCCAGCGAAATGATTTCCGCGGATGAAAAGCCGGACGCCGTCAGCGGCGCCCTCGGCTACCTCGCACCCATGACGAAACTCTCCCCCTCCCCCAAACTGGACGCCTTTCGCGGCCGACTCGAACGGACAATCGCCCGGTCCGTCGATCAGAATTCTAAAGCGTTCAGTTATGCCGTGCTCGGATACGACCATATTCTCGCCGTCGGCCGGGCTCTCAAGAACGCCCGGGACGCGGGCGAACAAGCGATCACCGGCGAGTCGCTCATGGCCCACCTGCGCCGTGTCGATTTCGAGGGCGCCTCTGGGCGGATCAGCCTCTCCCCGGGCACCAACGACCGGGCCCTGATGGCCGTCGAAATCCTGAACTGCCGCGGCTATGGGGAAGACGGGAAAACCGTTCGCTTCGTGCCCGTCGGCGGAATCGATCCCTTGACCGGCGTCCTCACCCTGAACGAATCCGCGATTGTCTGGCCGGGCCGGACGCCGACTCCGCCCGAAGCCGGATAAATCACACGCTGTCGTCGGAACGCGACCGCACCTTCGGCGAAAAGACTGAACGCCGTATCCTTCTCGAAACCGGCCAGAGAGGCTCCGGTCCGGACAATCAATAAGGGAACGGGACTCCCATTTTTTTCAGCTCCTTCACCGCCTCTCGATATTGTTCGGCGGCCTCCGGCCGCGGAACGGCCTTGTCGACATCATACATCTCTTGGAATGTTTTCCCGATGGGAGCCTCGGGAATGTCCCGTTCATATTTTTCCAGGAGGGTCTTGACGATTTTGTTGGCTTCGATTCTCGTCATTCCCGACAAGGACGCCCCATAGCCGACTTCCGCCGCCAGTCTGGCTTCCAGCGGCGTTCCTCGATTGTGGTACTTGTTTCGAGTCGGGGCCATCTCCCATAGATTCGCCCCCGACACCGTGCTGGCAAGGGCATGGGCGGCGGTTTCATAATAAAGCATCATGGTTCCGGGCCCGGCATTCGCGAATCCGTTGGAGGTCTGGGGCATTTTCGTGTTGCGGGCGATGGCTTGGCTGTAGACGCTGACGATCCAGAGCATTTCTCTCCCGGTATTCGAACCGTATTTCAAATGGAAGGGAAAATTCTGCTCATAATGGCTCGAGTACAGAAGCGTGCCCATCAGATGATACATGGTCTGGAGAACGGCTGTTCCCTCGGCTCCGCCGGCATAGCCGCCGTAAATGGCACCCGCCAGATTTCCCGAATAACAGCCGAATTGCTGATAGTGCACGGCCTTGTTCAGCATCTCCCGATCGGTCATGAATTCCGTGATGGAGGCGACCAGGCGGCTGTCCGTCGTCCGGATTCCATAGTCCTGGCTGGAGACATGGATCTGAGAGGAGTCCGCTTCGGCCGTGCCTACGGCAACGCAATGGATTCCCGGCCGTCCCACCAGGCGGGCCGCTTCTTTGAGGTTCATGGCATGCATCAGACTGCCTCCCAATTCGGTCGGCGAATGGGAGCTGATCTTATGGCCGAAAAAATTCTCCAGGATCGGAGCGCAGATGCCGTCCAAGAGCGGTTCCTTCAGAAAGGCCACGCAGGCTTTGAAATGATCCCTCTCGTCATAGGTGATATCGGGGCTGTAGAGCATGAACGGCGGATTCTTGTCTTCCACTTTTCGGGCCGTGAATGGACGGGCATCTTTCCCCGCCCCGAACAGATAGGAACCGGGCAGGCCTAACAATGCCTCGTTGACCTCGTCCCGCGTGAAGGCCATGACCCGATGGGTGGACTTGTTGTAGATCCCGATGGCCAAAAAGGTCTCGACAGCGGCGTTCCAGACGGCGTCGGCCAGGCCGTCGTCGGCATTGACCGGAGATTGAGGGTCATATTTGATCTTGTATTTTTGAACCGCTCGTCGGATTTCCACCAGCAATCTCTTGTGGATGAAATCCTTTTCCTCCATGAATTCGCCCGTTTCCGAGCGCTCAATCACTTCCCAAATCCGATAGGGAGGGGTGCCCATAATCACGCGACTCCTTTCCTCTGGATCAATTCTTCAGCCAGGGCGACGGCCGACGAAGCGTCCTTGGCCCAGCCGTCCGCCCCGATTCGCGCGGCCCACTCTTGCGTCGTCGGCGCCCCCCCGACGATGATTTTATATTTCTCCCGGATTTTCATGTCGTTTAAAATGTCGACCACTTCTTTTTGCCCAAGCATGGTGGTGGTCATCAGCGCCGACAAGCCGATCAGCTGGGCCTGCTCGCGTTCGGCGGCTTTGATGACTTCCAGAGAATCGACATCCGCTCCCAAATCCACGACATCAAATCGGTTGGCTTTTAAAAGGGTAATGACGATGTTTTTGCCGATTTCGTGCATATCGCCCTTGACGGTAGCCATGATGATTTTTCCACTGATCGTCTGCGCCTCGGGGCTCTCCGCCTTGAGTTTCGGTTCGAAAACCTTCAGGATTTCGATCATCGCGTTGGAGGCCAACATCATTTCCGGCAGAAAGATGTCGAATCTCTCGAAGGCCTCCCCGATTTCACGGATGCCCTGAATGAGGGCTCCGACAACCTCAAGGGCGGGGGTCTTTTCCCCCACGACCCGATGGGCCAGCCGGAGAGACGTGTCCAGATCTCCGTCCTTCATGGCCTGAACCAGCAACTCTTTCTCGGACATGGAAATACCTCCTTTTTCGAGTATGAGTTATTATTTTCCGTAGAAATTTCTTAATATCATACCCCTTATCCTTATCAAACGCTGGCCCAGGAGTCAAGTCATTCTTTTTTTCAAAATTAAACAGCTATAACTAAAATTAAGCGGAATTAATCAGCGGCCGGGTACAGCAGGGCGTTGAGCAGAAATTTGTAGGTGCCGTGGGTTTGGGCCCGGTGCTGGCAATGGAAACCGATCAGGATGAGGCGGCCTTTCAGATACCGGACGTCGAGGACCGCGGATTTGCGGGCGATCCGCCCCTCTCCGACGATCGCCCCGGCCAGGAGGATCTTTTCCTCCGGGTAGCTGGCTACGACCCTCGACTCCCAATCGCCCGTGGCCGGCAAGCGCGTTTCGAAGGCATGGCTCCTCGCAAAGATCGCGGCCGCCTCGGCCGGCATCCCATATCCGAGGGGGGTTTTATTGTCGACCTGGATTCTCAGGAGGGACTTGGGAACCATGAAGTCCGCCGCCGAAACCCCGTCCAAGACGTCCCGGGCCGGAATTGCGAACTCCCGGAGGGCCAGACGGCAGGCGTTGTTGAGGGTGACGAGAATTCCTCCCTTCTCGACAAAGGCCTTTAAAGCCTTGACCCCTTCATCGCCGATTCCACCCTGATACTCGGGAGGATAGGCTTCCTGAGATCGGACCCCGAATCCGGATGCTCCCGTTTTAATGACATCCGGATTCTCATCGGCGAAAATCAGGACGTCGAACCGTTCTTTCAAAGAGCCGTTCTTGAGCTTGGAGACAGCGAAATCCTCGTTATGAAGAGTGGAAAACGGGATCCCGAAGTCATCGAAAAAATACCTTGTCCAGCCCTCGTCCATGCTGCCTCTCCAAGACTGATAGAGGCCGATCCGGGGATTCCTCACGGGCGCCTTGGGAACCGCGGTGATGTCGTCGAGCCCGGAGACGGCAAGATGCCATTTTTCCAAAAGAGCGGGAATGGATTTTTGAACCTGCGGCGAGTTTTTGATGAGGAAACTCCCCGCGGGCGTCTGGATTGCTTTTTCTTGGATGACGTCTCTGGAACGATAGATTTCGACGTTCTCCCGAAGAAGGGAAAGAACGACGGCATAAGACGCGTTGACGGCGGAACTCAGGACTAGATAAGGAGAGGACGGCAAAAGAACAGCCGAGGGGACGGGAACCTCGTTCAGCTTCGCAAGCTTGGCCGGAAAAGGATTTTCGATGCGGAAGGTTGTCACCCCCATTTGAAGCGGAAGAGACCAGGCCGCGTTATCGCCGAGCGTCGAGGGCGTCCCGCCCGGGTATTGACTCATGTCCGGATACTTTCGCTGTTCGAGGAGGGATTTCGCATAGGACCGGTAGGGTTGAGACATCAGGACCACAAAAGTCCCGGCCGGATACGTTGTGCCGCCGGCGGCAAAAGCCTCCTCGGCCCGGTTAATCTCAATCCCCCCCAACTTCATGATCTCGAGCATCCGCAGCGCCGTCGGATAATCGGATTGATCCTGGGGAATGACAAACGCATAAGGACCTCCTTTGGTTCCTTCTTCGATGGCATCCTTGTTCATCACGTAAAAATTATAAAGGAAATCCTCCTTATGCCGGCCGGCCGCCTCGATCAGACTGAGAGAAATGGCCAGCTCATAGTCGACGATGTCCCTCAGCCTCCACCACCCCCCCGGCCAGGGATCGGGCATCGTCCGGCTTTTTAGGGTAAAAGGCCGCTCGATCTCCGTGGGATCGAGATAAATCGGTGTCGCGATATTGGCTGAGGCCATCTCGCTGAATAAGGCCACGGTGTTATGGATTCTGGCGGTGCAATCAGTCGTTCCCTTCCACCAATCCTGAAAGTCCATCAGCCCGCCATGAACAACGCCCCGGAATCCCTGCTTCTGCAGGTCGTAGAGGACAGTCGCGCCCAGAAGGTCGACGCCCCGGGCGGCTAAAGGATGCATGTTGGGATCGAGAGGTTCATGAAAAGGAGGGAAGAAGGCCCGCGCTCCCTTCGTCCCCATCTGGTGTTTGTCGTCATGAATCTGCGGGATCCAATCATGGTAGATGGTCCGGGCCACGGCCCGGCTCTCGGACAGATTGATGGCGACATGGTCCCGGTTGTTGTCGTGCCCCGCATAAGGGTGGTAGAGCCAGGGCATCGGTCCGCCTTCATATTTCGTCCCCAAATATTTCCGGTACCAGTCTGCGACCATTTGCAGGCCGTCGGGATTAACGGTCGGCACAAGCAGGACGATGACGTCCTCCAAAACATGATCCGCCCGAAAAGGCGTTTTCCCCGTGGCGAGCCGATAGGCCAGTTCCATGGATTCTTGGGAGCCGCCGATTTCGGTGGCATGGATGCTGCAGGTGATCAAGACCAAAACCTTTCCGTCCTTGGCCAGCTTCCGGGCCTCTTCCGGAGAAAGGTCTCTCGCGTCCCTCAACCTTTTTGTGATCTGGCGATAAGCATCGAGCTTATTCATGTTTTTTTCGGACGTGATGACGGCCATGATCATCGGTTTTTTAAATGTGGTTTGGCCGATCGTGAAGACCTTGACCCTTCCGGATTCCTGGTCGAGCTTCTGAAAATAGGCCTGGATCTGGCCATAATCAGCCAGTTTCCCGTCCGCCCCGACCGCGTGACCCAAAAACTGTTCGGGCGAAGTCTGAGCGGCCAGAAAAATGGGAACAACCGACAGAACAAAGACCACCGCCGTCGCTTTTCGGAATTTCATCGGAGCCTCCTCATCGAATTTGACACAAAGCGTATCATTTGATAGTCGCGTGAGTCAATATTTACATGCTCTGACTGTCATTTTCTGCCGGTCGGGACATCGATATCGCCCTCCGCTTCGCTCGATCCCTTAGGAAGGGCGGGGATCGCCATATCCTTTCTCAGGAACACAGAGACAAGACAAGGCCCGTTTCTGAAGGGGGATGAACTCGGGCTTGAACTTCTGGACGATCTGTCCCTCCTGGAGGAGGAAATGTCTCTGCAGGTCGGAAAAGACCTCCAAGATGCGCCTGGCCGTCGGCCCTCGGCATTCTCTCTCTTCGGGATACAGAGGAAGCGATTCCTCCCCCTCTCTCCTTCATCCTCTTTTCTCACTTCGCGCTCGATCAAGGCAGGAACGGTCAGGCTGACATACACCAAGAAAAGAAGCCCTTCCAGACGGCTGACGCTCTTGAGGAAGGCCGGCGCGGCCGAGAGACCATTTTTGACATGCCGGGCCGCTTTTCGACCAGGGGCGGTTTGGATTTGAAGATGTCGTGAATCCCCGACGGCGATAGACCTTGTCGATTGGTCGCCAAGGGGAAAATCCCATCGATCCGTTGTTCATCCTCGATCGTTTCCGGGATCGGCCTCCAGACGAGACGGAAGCGCGTCTTTGTTTCGCGTCTCCAACGCATGGCCGAGCCGGGGCATCCTCGTCTTTCCCGGCGGTAGGCATGTTCCTCCAGGGGCTCGACCTCATCGTGGAGCTATCGCGCCGCCCCCGCCTGGCGGAGAGCCTCTTCGGCCTTCTTGGCAACGCCTTCTCTCTGCCTATAACGGCCGCGAGGGCCCTCCCGCACTCCGGCCAGCGCCTCCAACTCCTTCCAGGCCCGATTGATCACCGCTTGCCGCGCCTAAGCATCTCGTTCCCGTTTGAACGAGCTGGGGTGCCAAATCAGACGGAACCCGTTGGCATCCGGGAGGGGAGACTCCAGAGCCGAGATGATTTCCCGGGGCCCCTCCTTACGGACCGGGCTGGGTCGGCGAGCGATTTCCGACCAACCGGCCGGGTGGATTTGGAGCCCGTCTTTGAAAATCCGACCTTCTTTCCGCGATGGGGGGGGACGGTGACGAACGAGCCCCACTGGCTGTGGATGAACAGAAGATTATCGCCGGTGCAGAGCTTGCTGTCGGCGACGCAGAGAAAATCGGGGCTCTCCTCCAGGCGGCGGATGGTCATCCAGGTTTCCCGATGGGTGGGGCTGTCCTCGGTGTTTCCATCCGTCACCTTGAAGAGGACGGGAACGGCGCCGTCGGCGCTGACCGTGAGAATCCAACCTGAAACCTGCGTGAAAATCTCATAATTTGAGCTTGTCGATCTGTTTAATAGCATACTCGATCACGTCCTTATGCCAATAATTCGTCGGGAACTTCAGAGTCGGTTTGTTCCCCGTCCGGATCAATTCTCCCGGCACCAGAAGAACTTGAGCCCGCAAGCTTCTCAACGTCAGTTTTTGAAACTCCCTCGGCAAACAGAGCCGTTTGAACCAATTGATCAAATTGTAGGCAAACATTTCGAGATGAAAATACGCCTCGTTGGCCGAAAAATATTTCGTCGGGATTTTGGCCAGAGGGTAATCCCCCTTCAGCTCTTTGATAATCAGCTCTATCCCGGCCCGAGCGTTGTAAAACTTCCAGACGTTGAGAGGGTTGATCCGGAGATTCGTGACGATCACCTGATAGCTGTATTTCCCCACAGAAAATAGAGTCAGCTGATCCGAGGGCTCCTCGGGAATCGGCCGACGGATCACGATAAAGCGATAAGCCTTCTTCCATTTCGTCGGTTGATAAGAAAATTCCGAGGTCTCGGTCCCGGATGTATAGGTTTTGTAGGTCAGAGACGAAAATTTTCTTTTGATCGGCTTTGTCATCCGAGCAACGATGGCAAAAAGCGCCCTCTCGCCTTCCAGATATTCGACCGTCTTGTGGTCGTAAAATCCCTTGTCCCCCCTGACAATTTTGACTTTTACAGAGGACGGGACCTTGACGAAAGCTTCCCGGAGAAGTTCGACCGTGCCTGTGGCCGTGTGGACGTCGCCAGGACGGAGTTCTCCTCGCCAATAATCCCTCGTTAGACCATTGAAACAGAGCAAGGGATGATACGACGGCCGCCCCTTCTTGGCCGGATTGTAGCCGATGCCCGCCGCCTCTTGCTTTCCGTATAGCGGCAAAACTGTCGAGTCGAGATCGAAAATGATTTTCCGCGGAGGATCTGGCTTCTGGAT